>JBMOGP010000204.1:0-5158 GCA_049318285.1 Hyphomonadaceae bacterium | reverse complement strand
TACTTCCCTCGCAAGGAAGAACTGGCGGTCGCCTGCCTCGAGGCGGGGTTCGACATCTTCCACCGCATGCTCGACGCAGCCGAGGGGGAACCCGATGCGGCCTCCCGCATCGGTCGGCTGATCGGCCTGCATATCGCCCGCGACGCCGATGTGCGCAGGGGGCAGGCCACGCCGATAGCCTCTTTCGCCGCCATCCGGGCTCTTGAAGGCGCTTCCCTTGCGCGCGTGGATGACAGCTACACGCGCTTGTTTCGCCGCGTCCGTGGCTTGCTGGACGCCCCGGAGCTTGCCCGTCTCGATGCAGCGGACCGCACCATCCGCGCCATCGTGCTGATCGAACAGCTGGCCCGGTCCAGCGCGTGGCTCGACGGATACGACCTCGATCTTTTCCCGCGCCTAGCCGCGCGGATGACGGACATCACAACCAACGGCATGGTCCGCGCCGGCGATGTTCCTGGATTGCACGCGATCGAGTTCGGCACAGGCGCGGCCGATATGTCGAAGGAAGGATTCCTCGTCGCCGCCACACGCCAGATAAATGCGCACGGGTATCGCGGCGCGTCCGTGGACCGCATCTCGGCGAGCCTGAACCGAACCAAGGGCGCCTTCTATCATCACAATGAGGCAAAGGATGATCTTGTTGCCGCCTGCTTCCGCCGCTCGTTCAGCGTAGCCAGCGAGGCGCAGCGCCAGGCCCGAGCGCTGCCGGGCGTGGAACGCGACCGGCTCATGTCAGCCCTGGCGGGCCTCGTTCGCTTCCAGCTCGGCGGCGAGGGACCGCTGCTGCGTGCCTCGGTTCTATCGTCGATGCCGCCTGCCTATCAGGTCGAGATCATGTCGCAGTCCGACCGTGTCAGCCGCCAGTTCGCTGCCATGATCGCCGACGCGATCGCCGATGGTTCGATCCGGCCGGTGGACCCCGCCATCGCCGGCGCCCTTCTTCATGCCGCGGTCGACGTCGCATCCGATGTGCGTGGCCTCGACATCGCCGCTGATCCGGACATCGTGAATCGCATCGTGCGTGCGATGGTCTGCGGGCTCCCGTCAGCCTGAAGCGCTACTCGGAATCTCCAACGATTCCCGTCACGCGCCCCTCGCGGTCGTCCATGCGCGCGCCGGCGAGAATGCCGGGCAGGGCGTGGTTCCCCTCATGGCAGGCGTATTCGTACATCGGCTCCATGCTGGCGGTGAGCGTCATCTCCCCGCGCCACGGCTGCGTGAAGGCGTCGCGGTCCTCCACCACGAACTCATAGTGGATCGCCTCCGGACCGGCGCGCGAGAAGCGCTCGGTGACCACGGGTTTCTCGCCGACATAGTAGCTGTCGCCCATGTTCGGCCGCACGCGGATGTCGTGGTGGAAGTTGCGTGTCTGCACCACCAGCGTGTCGCCCTCCCACCAGCCCACCGAATTGCCGAGCCAGGTATCGAAACCTGTCGCTTCCCGCTTCTCCCCGATCGGGATGATGCGTGCGTCGTGGATCATCTCCACCGTGATCGCCACATGCGTCGGCGTCTGCACGATCTGGTAGTGGTTGTTGTAGAGCACGTTGATCATCGGCGGCCCTGCGGTCGATCCAAAGCCGACAATGCAGCGTTCGCCCTGCGGCCTGATCTCCGGCCCGTCCCACGTGCCCCGCACCTTCGCGAGCCTGTCATCGAGGTGCTTCTTCGCTGCCGGTGTGTACGGAATGCGACCATCGGGCGGATCGATGATCCACGACGAACGCGTCTCCCCCTTCACCACGCCATACTGCGTGCCGGGGTCGATCCAGAACGCGTTATAGCCAGCGTTCGCATTGCCATCGGTCGGCGCGCCCTCATTGGGATTGGATGGCGCGTTCGATGCCGCCATCATCCGCGCCCGCGCCTGTTCCATCTGCTGCGCGCGATCGGCCGGGATCGTCTGTGTCTTGAACTGCGCCGGACGTTCGAGCGTGGTCAGGCTCGCATTGCTCCACGTGCCCTGCAGATCGGGCTTGCCATCCGGCGTCCGTGGCGGCTGCCAGGCCTCCTGCGCCCTCGCTTGCCCACATGCCAGCGCGAGCATCGCAATAGCCGAAAGCCACTTCGTCATGACCGATCCTCCGGCGCCGTCCGCCGCATTCAGCGAGACGCTCCATTCGGGCGCGAGACGTCGTCCGGGTCAATCTCCGCAGATAGGCCTCGACGCGACGTCAGCCCTTGAAATGAACGCGAGGCGCAAACGAAAAGCGCCGGTCCCGCAAGGGACCGGCGCAGTCTTGGAATCACCAACCGGTGCGCGTCGAACCGCGCGCAGGCCTAGTAGCTGACCAGAAGGTCGACGCCGAAAGTACGCGGCGGTGTGAAGTCAAAGTTCTGATAGCGCCCATTGTCATCCCTGCGGAATGAGTTGGCGCCGACGTTTGCAGTCTGCTCTTCGTCCGTCAGATTGCGGACCCAGAAGGTCAGCCCCAGCACTTCGTCAGAGGACTTCCAGTTCAGACGCGCATCGAGGTTGTCGTAGGCGGGAGAGATCTGGTTGTCGTTGTTGAAGAACGAACCATAGAACTCATCCCGCCATGAGTAGCTGATGGTCGGCAGGAAGTAGGAACCGTCTTCCATGTCCATCCGATAAGAAGCGTTGATGGCAACCTTGTGCTTCGGCGATTGGGATAGCTCATTGCCTTCAACCGACCGTTCAAACTGCGGATCGACGGCGATGTTCCTGAACGTCGCTCCTGCCGTTGCAACGCATGTCCCCAACGAGGTTGGGGCCGCGGCCGAACGGCAACGATCATCACGCGTCGGGTCGATATAAACGCCCGACTCGGTAATCTCGGTGTTCAGGTAGGCATAGGTGAAGCCGATATTCAGCGCATCTATCGGGCTCCAATTGCCTTCGAGCTCAAAGCCTGTCGTCTGAACTTCCGGCAGGTTTACGAACGCGGTCGATGTCGTGCGAATACCCCCGTCATTATTCACGATCGTCAGCGGAGCCTGAGAGTCGGTGTAGCTGTAGAGGAACACCGCCGCGTTGGTTGTGAGGCCGTAGTCGGCCCACGCCTGCTTCCAGCCCGCTTCGTAAGAGTCGACGAACTCGGCGTCGGTGTAGGGGTTGAGCACGAAGCCAAGGTTGTTGAAGCCGCCGGCTTTGTAACCGCGCGAGTACTTCGCGAAGGTCAGCGTGTCGTCGAACGGACGATACTCGACGCCTGCCGTGCCGGTCACTGCCTCCCAGTCGCCTTTGAGACGGCGCACCGCATAGCCGCGGCGGTCGAGTGAGGCCGTGTATCCGTTGCCCGCTTGAGTCGCCGTCAGCCTGTTGCCGAATGCCACAGACGTAATGTTGGCGTAGGGCAGAGGGATGCCGAGGCCGGAGCAGATGATGTAGCAGGCGACGAAGCCCTCTTCCGCCGACACCTTGATGTCTTTCGAATAGCGCAGACCCGCGGTCAGTTTCAGCTGGTCGTTCAGCGTGTAGTCGACCTGACCGTAAAGACCGTAGGCGTTGTAGAGGCCGGTATTGCTGAAGTGCTGCAGGCGGCGCTCGGGGTTCGCGATGAACGTACCGGTCGACGGGTTGAAGTAGCTGCCCGCCAGCGGCTCTTCGTTGAGCGTGAGCGACAGACCGGGCTGCTTGTTGTTCTCCTGATACTGGTAGATACCGCCGATCCATTGCAGGGGACCGTCCATCGTCGAGATCAGGTTGATCTCGTTCGAGAAGAAGGCGCGGCTCTCGCCATATGTGTCCGTGGAGTTCGGGAAGATCGTGCGCGGAGCGGCGCCCGAGATGCAGCCGCCGCCGCCAACCGACGTCAGCGTCGAGGTCGGGAAGCCGATAAGCTGGTTGGCGCCGAAAGCAGCGCAAGGCCCAGCCGTGATCTGCGAGGTGATCGCATTGTATGTCACCGATTTGATCGGCGTGCCGTCAGCGTCGAGGCTGCGGCTGTAGTCGAAGTAAACGTACCCGCCGACATATTTGATGTCGAACCAGTCAGTCGAATAGACGGCTTCCAGAACGTACTCGTCAGCCTGGTCCACCGTGCCGATCTGAGCGCGGTTCGAGTTGTAGGCGTGCTCGCCATTCGTCGCGAACGGGTTGTCCCGGCGCGAGCCAGCCTGCGTAAACGAAATGACGGACGGGTTGCTGTATGCGAAGGACGGGTTCACCGCCGTCGCACCATTGGTGTTGAACTGCGGCAGGTATGGCGCGTCCGTGAAGCTCGATGTCGCGCCGCCCGGAGGACCGGCCTTGTTGTAGCCGGTTTCGCTGGTCTTGAACCACCAGGAGAAGCGGTCGCCGATTTCGCCTTCCAGCTGCAATTCGAGATAATCGTCGTCGAGCGCCCAGCTTTCTTTCTCGCCGGTTCCGTAATTGTCGTCGACGCCGCCGCGCTGTTCGCGCTGACCGGCCACCCGATAGCGGAGATAATCCGTAATCGGGCCGGATACGGACGCCACTGCGTTCGTGTAGCTGTAGTTGCCGGCGCCGAGCTTCAGGTCGACGGAGAGTTCGTCGGTCGGGCGCTTCGAGATGATGTTGATCGCGCCGCCGATTGCGTTACGGCCGTAGAGCGTACCTTGCGGGCCGCGCAGGACTTCGACGCGTTCGATCAGCATCGCGTCCCGGCCAGCCGTCGTGGCGAAGGATGTGTACAGACCGTCGGTGTAGTTGGCGACGCCCGGATCAGCGCCGATGCTGTTCGAAAGGCGGCCGATGCCACGCAGCGTCACGCGCTCGTTGCTGGGTGTGTAGGACAGGCCCGGCGTGACGTTCGTCATGTCGGTGATGGTGATGATGCCGAGCTCCTGCTTGGCGTCGGAGCTGATTGCCGTAACGGCGACAGCGACGTCCTGGACAGTCTCTTCACGCTTGTTGGCGGTGATGACGATGACGTCGCGGCCGTCATCGCCGTCGGCGGGGGGCTGAGGTCCTCCCTGGGCGAAGGCTGGCATCGCCACGCTCAAGGCAAGTAGGCTGACTACCGGAATGCGATATTTATGCGCCATTAGCGCGTCTCCCTGCTGGTTTGGTGCTCCCGCGGCGTCCTGAGTGTTTTTTTCTTGCGGACGACGACGCCGCCGCGTGTTGCTACACGTGACGGACGCGATCTGAACCTGCGGTTTGTGCGCCGATGCGTCAACCGCGATGTGTCTGGAACCGCACGGTTTTCCGCGATTACGACCAAAAAGTCAC
>JBMOGP010000203.1:0-5184 GCA_049318285.1 Hyphomonadaceae bacterium | reverse complement strand
CCGGTCATCGCGTTGGCCGCGCCATAGGTATCCATGTGCACGACCTTGCCGTGGCGCGCGACGAGCGTCGTGACGCCGGCCAGTTTCTTCTGATCGACGAGCGCACGGAACTCGGCTTGCAACGCATCGAGCCCGGCCGTGGAGAAGCCGACGGCCTCCGGACTGGCGCTCGGCATGCCGAGGGCGCGCGCCTCCATGGAATGGTGCGAGGGCGGGGCGAATGCCGGCTGCACATTCGAGCAGGACGAAGCTGCTATCGCACCCACGAGCGCGGTCGCGGTCAGCAGGGTGAAGCCTCTGCGGATCATGTGTGTCTCTCCCGTTGGTTCGCTTCTTTGGGCGGATTCGGCCTCTGTTTGCTGCCAACAGGTTTCCAACGTTGAGGATCGAACGTCAACGCACGGGGCGATGACGCTTCAGAGCCCCCAGTCCTTTGCGAGGTTCTGGATCAGGGCGTCACGGCGCGTGCGGACATCATCCGGTGTCCAGCGGGTGCGGCCCTGCAGGTCGCTGCTGAGGGCATAGGACGCCTGACCGGTGCGGAAGTAGATGTCGAGCTTTTCGAGGAAGGGCTTGCGGTCAGCTTGCTGATTTTCATGATGGGTGAGGAGGGTGAAGTTGCCGATGCATTCGGTCAGCTCATCCCGGTCCCTCACGCGAGACCATTCCTCATACCATTCCGAGCCCTTACTGGGCGCTCGCGGCAGGATGTGCTCGACGGTGCAATCCGTATCTGGCGCCAGCGCCTCGCCACCATCGACCGCCGCTGAGACGCGCATCAGCAGGGCCTTTCGCTGTTTGAAATTGGGAAAGCGTCCGCGCAAGCGCTCGATGAAGTCCTCGCTCTCACGCCTGGTCAGTTGCAGCGGCGAGCCTTCATCAAAAAGCGCAACATTTGCGTCCATGGCATCCAGCAGGCGCCGATAGCGCTTGTGGCGATAGTCGCGATCCTTGACCGAATACTGCATCGCGTAGGCGAGGCGGTCGAGCGCCCAGAAAAAGCGGTCGGCCGTGTCTCGGTCGTAGGGATGTTCTGCGAGGAAGCGGATTGCGGGTGCGCGCCAGCTCTCGTGGTGTATCGAACGCAGGAACACTATCCGACGCAGCGATTCCTTGCCGAGATTGAGGTTGTCAGTCTTCTCGTTGATAATGGCGTCATAGGCATCGACAAAGCGTTGTAGGCGGTTGTCGAGGAAGTCCCGGATAGAGGGTGTCTTCTGCAGGATGCCTGCGATGACGCCTGAGACTAGCTCGCCGACGCCTTCGCGATCGTAGAGCGCGCGGATCTGTTTCCACAAATCGCCGAAGCCACGATCGCCGAGGCGCGCTGTGAAGGCATCCCACTTGCGTCCCTGCGCGACGGCTTCGGCAGGAGAGAGTTCGGCGCGTTCAAAGAGCGCGCTCTTGAGTATGTCGTGATCCGATAGCGGTTTGCCGCGATGGTTGAGCGAAGAGAACACTTTCTGCGCCACCGCAAATTCCGCCACGCGAACGCGAACAACAGTTACCTGGTCCAGCAGCCACATCACGAAACGCGAGCGCTCCTCGTCCGCCATGTCGGAGAGGTAGTCACGCATCTGGCTGATCGCGGCGCTCAGGCGCAGCTGGCTCTCCGAGCCGGGGTCGCAAGCTGCCTCACGAACGCCTTCGTCCTCGCGCGTCGCGCCGCGTTCCTGCACGAAGCGGCGGTAGAACGGCGTATCAGTCGGATTGAGCGTAACGCGCCAGCGATGGGATGCGCCGAAGACATTGAGCGCTTCATGGCCGATCATCGAATGGATCAGGCCTTCCTCTTCCTTGGTCTTGGCAAGGTCGCGCATCACGGCAAGCATGATGGTGAGCGTGGTCAGGCGCTGCTGCCCGTCCACCACATCGGACGGCCCCCGATTGCGCGGGCGGATCACGACGATGGCGCCGAGGAAATAGACTGTACGCGTACGAAACGCCTCAAGCAGATCCTGGATCAGGATCTCCACCTCGGGATCTTCCCAGGCATAGGCCCGCTGGAAGGGCGGAACCCTGATATCCGTTCCGGGACCGAAGACATCGCGGATGCGCTGAACTTCAGCGGCGATCGACATGAGGTACGCTTCCCGAACTGAACTTCGCCTACCTATCAATACAAGCCGGTTGGGTCCAATCTCCCGTGCGGGTTAGAACAGGATGACTCATGCGACTGTGTGTTTTCGAAGCCACTGACGGTCGACGGCCAGGTTTGGTCATCGGCGACGAGATTGCCGATATCAGTGCGGTGGCAGGCAGGTCGTGCTTGCCTGTGGATATTCTGGCGGCGGGCCCCGGCGGGATCGAAGCAATCGAAAATGCGGCGCGCTCGTCGTCGCGTATCCCGCTGAAATCAGCGCGGCTAACGGCGCCGCTGCGTCGTCCGGGCAAAATTCTGGGCATTGGCCTCAACTATCGTGATCACGCAAAGGAAACCGGCCGCGCCCCCCCCACGACGCAGATGTGGTTTAACAAGCAGTCCAGCGCACTGCACGGCCCGTTTGATCCCGTGCTGATGCCCGCGGTGTCGACGGCGCTCGACTACGAGGTCGAACTCGTTGTCGTGATCGGAAAGTACGGCCGGCATGTTCCGCGCGAGCGCGCGCACGAGATAATCGCAGGCTACATGACTGGTTGCGACTATTCCGTCCGCGATTGGCAGCGCGCGACGCCGACCATGATTATGGGCAAGGGGTTCGATACGCACGCGCCCGTGGGCCCGTGGATCACGACGCCGGACGAGGCGGGCGATGTGTCGAACATGAGCCTGAAATGCTGGGTCAATGACGAGCTGCGCCAGGCTGGTAACACCGGAGAGATGATTTTCGATGTGCCAGCGCAGATCGAACACCTCACAAAGGCGTTCGCCCTTGAGCCGGGCGACCTGATCTTCACGGGCACGCCTGCGGGCGTGGGAGCAGCATTCACGCCGCCGAAATTCGTCAAGGTGGGTGACCGGGTGCGTGTGGAGGTCGAACGCCTGGGTGCAATCGAGGCGGTCATCACCCAGGAAACCGCACAGACGCGGATCGGCTAGGACGACCGGCGCGTGAAGCTGAGGCGTGACATATTCCTGTTCAGCGCAGTTGCAATCTCAGCTGCAGCCGGCGGATGGTGGTTTTTATCAAACCGTCCCGGCGCAGCAGTTGACGCGTTCCAGCGCGAACATCGAGCCCAGCAGGCTGCTTCTGTTCCGCGCCTGCCGCCCGCAGATGCGTTTCGTGCGACGGTATGTGCTGCAGGCCCGTGCGTGGTTGTGGAGGCCGGAGGCCTAACGTTCATTTTCGGCGCGGGCCAAGGGGCCGCTGAGGGAATCGAACAGCTCGGTCTTATGCATGCCAATATCGACGCATTGCTTCTGCCCGACCTCACATTGAAGACGGTCGAGGGACTGCCGGCGGTGGCGGGGGCAGGGGCTCGGGCAGGGCGGCGGGAGCCACTGAAAGTGTATGGGCCAACGGGGATGCTGCCGGTGGTCGATGGCACAAACCTGATCGTTTCGGCGCCCCCGCAGGCGCGTCTTGCAGCAGGCGTAGAGGGAGAGGATCAGGGCGCGTACGGCAGGCTGGTCTTTGATTCCGGCGTGGTAACTGTTCGTGGATTTGGCGGCCTCGAGCGGGGCATGGGGCGCGTCTACCGCATCGATTTTGAAGGGCGCTCGCTCATCCTGTCGGGATGTTTAGCGCTGCCCGCAGACATCCTTGCCGCCGCCCGGCAGGCCAAAGATCCTGGAGCTGTGGTTTTGGCGGGATCGGAACGACTGCTAGGATCGCTATCGTCGTGCATAGACTTGCCAACCGTTGCACTGGCTCTTTCGCAGGCAAAGGTTTCGGCCAGTGTTCTGCTTCCCGCGGATCCGCCGGACACACACCCGCTCGCAGCTGCAGCCTGGCGAGAGATGCTGTCAGCCAGCGAACCCTCAGCACCCAGGATCGGCCTGCCGGGCACCGTGATCGACATGTCGGGAGAGAAAGCGATCGTTCGGGAGTTGCGTCAAAAATGAACAAAAACAGAGGATTGCGCTTCCTGAAACAGCAGGCGGAGGTTCCGACCCGAGTCAAAACCCCCGCGCTCCCCGTTCGCCCCCGTCGCCAACCCTTTGCTTCCTCGGAAGCCCCCGCGGGCCGGCGCGTTCGATTGCGTCGATATAGCGGCACGATCCGACCACATGTCTACTTCCGAAAGACAGGTTAACCCCAAGACCTGAAGCGTGTGACGCAAAGTCCATAAAAGCATGTGCGAGATCGAGATAGTTGTGAAAGCAGGTTGAATGAAGTTTCGACAACGAAAGACTGGTAGATGCGAACTGGCGCGGAAGGGACAGATTGTTCCAAAGTGCAGCCGCCCGCACGCGTGGCGACGTTCATGGCTTGTCATTCGCTCCGGATGCCAACACAAACGAGTCGTGGATCCGCACGTCCGCAACCTGAGGGGCTGCTCCGGTTAAAATGCCTATTGTCGCGCACATCATGCTGGCGCTCGTGTACGCCACTGCGTCGGCTCTCGGCGCAGTGGCGCTGAGCGTCAATGGCATCGTCCCGCCAGTCACGGCGGCAATCATCGGCGCGACCAGCGCGCTGGCGATGATACAGCTTCACATGGCTGTCTCCCGCATGGGCGGCGGCGCGGAAGCCGAAATCTTTGAACTGCGGCAGGAGATCAGGAAGCTGACGGGCCGCATCGCGCACGCGGAACAGCAGTCCACGGACCTCAAGAAGGCTTTCGAGCAGGAAGTCGCCGCCCGACGCGAGTCTATCGTGCAGGAGATGCGCGGGCTCGAAGGGATGATCCAGAACCTCTCGAAGAAGTTCGAGACCCGGCTAAACACAGTTCGCGCGCACACCCATGACGTGCCCCTGGACGGCGCATCGGTACTCGATGCGGTGAAAGAGGCGCTACGTGAGAACCGCGTGGATCTTCACCTGCAGCCGATTGTGAATCTGCCTCAGCGCAGGACTTGCTTCTACGAGGGCTTCACCCGACTTCGGCGCGCCGACGGCAAGGTGATCATGCCGACCGAGTTCCTGGCAGCGGCGGAGAAGGCCAACCTGTTAGGCGTGATCGACAATATGCTGCTATTCCGCTGCGTCCAGATCGTGCGTCGCCTGTCGGAGCGCGACCGCCGGATTGGCGTGTTCTGCAACGTCTCGATGGCATCGCTCGAGGACGACCAGTTCTTCT
>JBMOGP010000202.1:0-5186 GCA_049318285.1 Hyphomonadaceae bacterium | reverse complement strand
TTGCGGGCTGGGTCGAGCTTGAGGACGCGGTCTGCAAGGTCAATGGCGGCGCAGGCTCTGAAATCGGATTTGACGTGCTGCCGGGCCGTTCTGGCTCGGGCGCGCTTGCCGGACTGCCGGCGGATGAGGCTTCGCGCCTTGCCGCTTCGCTGACCGCTCTGTCGCTTCAGTATGACACCGTGCTTATCGACCTTGGCGCCGGCATCGAGGACAATGTGATGCGCCTCGCACGCGCGTGCGACCGCTGCGTGATCGTGGCGAATGACGAGCCGACGTCGATGACCGACGCATATGCCTTCATCAAGGTGCTGCGCGGGTATGCGCCCAGCGTACAGCCGTGGATCGCCATCAACATGGCAGATACGCGCGTTGCCGGTCGCCGGACATATGAGGCGCTCGCGCGTGCGTCGCAGACTTTCCTCGGCTTCCGACCGCCGCTTGCCGGCATTGTCCTGCGCGACCTCAAGGTGCGCGAGGCGATCCGCCAGCAAAAGACGATCGTGAGTATTGACCCGCAGGCGCAAGCAGCCCTCGACGCTCAGCAGATCGCCGAAGCGCTGATCCGCGGCGGCGCCGAAGGCATTGAAGCGAAGTCGGCCTGATCTTTTCCCAAGCGTTCCTTCCCTTCTGTCCTCGCCATTTCGCGGGGAGGACATTGTTGCGTTGAGCCAGCGCAGGAAGCGCGCGCGTTTTCGAGCTTCTCGTCTGCAGCGATGACTGCGCCAGGCTGGCGATGCAGGCGCTGACAGCACTTGGCGAGGGCCAACCTCGAGGTCGATGACGCCAGCGCGATATCCGAACAGGTCGACCCTTGAAGCCGGCAGAATGGCCGCTTCGGATCGCGTCGGCCGTTCCTCTGTCCCGTTTCCTGCACTAAAGTTTGCCAATGGCGGTCATACTCGGCTCGCTCCGCGTGGAGGCATTCGGTAGCGCTTTCCAACTCGCCAAAAACTATTGGCAAGCGAATGTGCTCCCTCAAGACGCGGATAGGCACTTGATCGTCAGATGGGATCAGGCGTGCCTGCTGTCGATCGACAGATCGCTTCGGAATGTCGGCAGTCCAGTGACGCCGGAATGAGGTTACACCAGATACCTGCATGGCTGCTGCTGGGGGGCCGTTGATTGCGCCGGCGCTTGCCGAACCGGTTGCGGCACGTTGCAGGATCGAGCGCACTGTAAACCCTGGCGACCTGTCTGTGAAAGCGACGCTGCAATCGGAAAGTCAACGCGCGAACACAGCCTGCGACTGGGTGTTTTCATACGACACAGCCACCGGCCGTATGTGCGAGAGCGGCTCGGGATATTGCGTGAAGTCTGCGGACAACACGACCGAAACGGGTGGCGAGATCAGCGCGACGTTGAAAGAAGCAGGCGCAGACACACAGGGCAAGCTCAGCATCCGGACGGACGGCCACTGGACTTACCAGCAGCGTATGTTCCTTAGGCATGGTGGCAGTGGAGATTGCACTCTTGGTTGGTCGACGGATCATCAAACCGCGCTTCTTGGCCACAATCAGGAGAAGGATCGCGATGTGTTATGCGCGGCCCGCCTCGTTGTGGAAGCTGACATCCTCCACGCGCAAGGGCAGTCACAGCACGTGCAGTCGATCCTTGCCTGGGCGCAATCGCTGGCTGCAGCGACCAAGCCGGAAACCGCATGACGGAGCAATCGCGCTGGGGACTATACGGCCCAACCCATGGCGGGTTGGTCATCGCACTTTCTCCTTTTCCTTCGGAGCGGAGACGCGACGCGTCTTGGCTTCGAACTTTGGTTTGGGCATGAGGCGGAAGCGGGTCTGGCACCAGGCCCAGCCGACGCCGACATCGAGCAGCGCGTCGGAGCGGCCGCATGGGCAGGCGAATTCCATCACGAACAGGACGCGATAGGTCTCGCCGGCGATGAGGGGGACAGGCTCGCCGGTGACATGGTTCGGCGCGGCATTCACGCAGAGAACAAGATCGCCAGGGCCGATGGCGTCGCTCATGACTTTCATCCCGTTCGGAGGAGCGGAAGGATAGCGTTGGGGTGGGAGGGGGCAAGGTGCTTGAGGGGCGCGACGTTCTGAGACATCAGCCTGCCTTGCCGGCGGCACCTTCCGTTACGTTGCGCGTGCCGCTTCCCCAGCTTCGCTGGGGCAGGACTTCCCCTTGGGGCTACCGCCCCGCGCGGTTGATGGCGACTTCGTCGAGTTGAGCTTGTTCGCGGGTGGCGCGCTCGGTGGCGGCGCGGATTTGAGCCTGGTCGAGAAGTTGTTCGAATTTAGATTTCTCGATGTAGGCTTCAGAGAGTTTCTGGCGAACCGCTTCCAGCGCTTTTTGCTTTGCCGAGATCTGCACCTCGAGGTCTGCAAGCTGCGCTTTCACGCGCATGCGGTAGGCGGGCAGCATGGCCGCGAACATAGGGTCGCGGGCGGCGTTGGCGAGTTCGGTCTGTTCGCGCGCACGGATGACGTTCTCGCGGTTCTGCAGGTCGGAGACTTCAGCGCCGACCGTCGCGGCTTCAATGCCGAGTTCGTCGAGCCTGCGCTGCGCAACTTTCAGAAGTGTGCCGAGCGATTTCATCTAACGGCTTTCTTCTGGGCGGGAGCGGGCGGAGCAGCAGGAGGCGACAGGATGGCGCTGAGTTGCGCAAAGGCCTGTTCGGGCGTCGTAACGTCGTGGATGTCCTGCTGCAGGAAGGTTTCCATCTGCGGCCAGAGGCGGACGGCTTCGTCGACTTCGGCATCGGCGCCCTTTGCGTACGCGCCAATGCGGACAAGCTCTTCCATGTTGGAATAGAGCGCCATCAGGCGGCGCGCGCGGGTGGCGACGGCTTTTTCCTCTAACGTCTGCAGCATGTTCTGCAGGCGGGAGATCGATTTCAGCACGTCGACGGCGGGAAAGCGTCCGCGTTCCGCGATTGCGCGCGAGAGCGTTATGTGGCCGTCGAGCGTGCCGCGCACGGCGTCCGAGATCGGCTCGTTGTGATCATCGCCATCGACGAGGACGGTGAAGAGGCCGGTGATCTGGCCTTGCGGCTGGCCTTTCTCGACAGTCACGCCGGGGCCTGCACGCTCGAGCAGTTTCGGCAGTTCGGCGAAGACGGAGGGCGTGTAGCCGCGCGTGGTGGGCGGCTCGCCGGCGGCGAGGCCGATTTCGCGCTGGGCCATCGCAAAGCGCGTGACGGAATCCAGAAAGCAGACGACCTGCTTGCCTTCATCGCGGAAGTGTTCGGCGACGGCGAGGGTCAGCCAAGCGGCGCGGCGGCGGCGGGGCGCGGCTTCGTCTGATGTGGCGGTGACGATAACGGATTTTGCCAGGCCGTCGGGGCCGAGCGTGTCCTCGATGAATTCGCGGACCTCCCTGCCCCGTTCGCCGATCAGCCCGATGACGATGACGTCTGCATCGGCGCCGCGGGCGAGCATGGACATGATGGTGGACTTGCCGACGCCGGAACCGGCGAAGACGCCGAGACGCTGGCCGCGGGCGCAGGGCGTGAAGACGTCGATGGCCTTCACGCCGAGCGCCATCTTCTGGTCGACGCGGGCGCGCGACTGGGCGTTGGGGGCGACGGCGCGCACCGGGCGGGCGCGCAGGCCAGAGGGAAGCGGGCCTTTTGTATCGAGCGGTTCGGCGAAGGCGTCGATGATGCGGCCGAGCCAGCCGTCGCTGGGACGAACCACATCGAGGCCGGAGACGAAATGAAGGGGCGCGCCGGGGCCGAGGCCCTCAAGCTGGTCGCAGGCGAGGATGATGGCGCGGTCGCCGGCAAAACCCACGAGTTCGCCGCGCGGGCCGGTTTCGTCGCCGAAACGAACGGAGGCGCCGAGGCGCAGGGCCTCACGCGGGCCGGAGGCCTCGATGCGCAGGCCTTCAAGCGCGGTGACGCGGCCTTCATGGCTGCGGGGTTCGAGCGACTTGATATCCCGGATGGCCGCAGCCAGCATGATCTTACGCCTGACGTTAATTCCGGGAGGAAGCCTTCGGAAATGTCATCTGGCGCTGAAACCGGTTTCGGACCCGTTAACCACAAAAAACCCCGCTGATCCGGGCGTTTCAGACTCTTTCATAACCATGGAATCAGGGTAACGTTTAAGAATCAGTCGGGCCAGACTGAAACTTGCCGTTAACCTTTTCACTGCCTTAATGCGTGGGTTGATACCGCCGCAAGGCAACCGCGATTCGGGAGAATGACATGCGGGTCCTTCTGATTGATGACGACGAACAACTGACCCGCAGCATCGAATTGATGCTGAAGAGTGCGGGGTTCAACGTCTTCACGACCGACCTTGGGGAAGACGGTGTCGACCTCGGCAAGGTGTATGAGTATGACCTCATCATCCTGGATCTGGCCTTGCCCGATATCTCTGGTTATGAGGTCCTGAAGCAGCTTCGCATGTCGCGTGTGAACACGCCCGTGCTGATCCTGTCGGCCAACCCTGACATCGAAGCGAAGGTGAAGACGCTCGGCTATGGCGCCGACGACTATCTCACCAAGCCCTTCAACAAGGACGAACTGATCGCCCGTATCACCGCGATCGTGCGCCGCTCCAAGGGCCACGCTGAGAGCGTGATCCGCACCGGCGATATCCTCGTCAACCTGGACGCCAAGACCGTCGAAGTGAACAACAACCGCGTTCACCTGACCGGCAAGGAATACCAGATGTTCGAGCTTCTCTCCCTGCGCAAGGGAACGACGCTCACCAAGGAAATGTTCCTCAACCATCTCTATGGCGGGATGGACGAGCCGGAACTCAAGATCATCGACGTCTTCATCTGCAAGCTTCGCAAGAAGCTGGCGCAGGCGACGGGCGGCAACCATTTCATCGAAACAGTCTGGGGGCGCGGTTATGTGCTGCGTGATCCGGACCCCCGGGTGGCGGCGGCCACAGCTGACAGAGCTGCATAAGCGCCGCCGAAGCCGGACTGACCAACATGAGAGAGGGCGGGCCGCAAGGTCCGCCCTTTCGACTTTGCGGCGGCGCCTTTCAGTTGGTGGCGGTCATGGCAGACAGCACGATCTCGGCCTTGTGGCCGAAGCCCTTGCCGTAATCGAGCAGCGAAATGATGAGCGGCGTGATGCGGATCAGCGTGGTCTGGCTCATGTCGATGCTGCCGTACTTCGCGATTTCATTGCCGAAGCGCTGCATCATCAGGGCGCCGACCTTGGTCATCTCCTCCGGCGCCGTCACGATCGTGGCGTCGCC
>JBMOGP010000201.1:0-5198 GCA_049318285.1 Hyphomonadaceae bacterium | reverse complement strand
CCGGGTTTCGGGCGCCCGACTGCCGCAATCAGGTGGTTCCATGATGATTGCGAAGCCAGGGGACTGCCGGTGATGGACGTTGATCGAAGGCTGTTGCTGCTGGGAATTGGATCCATGCTGGCGCCGCTGCCGGGTGTGGCGCAGCCGGCGGTACAGGCCGAGGCAGCGCGTCTGTTTCCAGTCAGGGTTGCGGCTGGCGCGGAGCTTCGGGCGATGAAGTCCGAGGTCTACGATCCGGCCTATGTGAAGCTTGCCTATCCCGGCGGCGATGTGCCCGACGATCGGGGCGTGTGCACCGATACTGTGATCCGGGCTTTTCGTCATGCTGGCGTCGACCTGCAGGTCGAGGTGCATGAAGACATGCGCGCGAGCTTTGCGGCGTATCCGAAGATGTGGGGGCTGAGGAAGCCTGATCGCAATATCGATCATCGCCGCGTGCCCAACCTCGAGACGCTGTTTCGCCGCAAGGGTGGAGCGAAGGCGATCAGTGACAAGGCTGGCGCGTATCTGCCGGGCGACATTGTCAGCTGGCGGCTCACGGGCGGCGGCCTGCCGCATATCGGCGTCGTGACGCGCAAGAAGCGGGGCGGCCTGCCGTTGATCGCGCACAATATCGGAGCCGGCACGCGCGAGGAGCCGTGCCTGTTCGACTGGCCGGTGAGCGGATGGTTCAGGTTCGAGCGCTGGGTGTAGTGCTATGGCGGGGGAAGCGTCGCGACAGGCAGGATGATCAGCGATGTCTTGCCCGTCGGGCCGTGCAGAACCTGGTTGCTGGCGATGCGGATCTGCGTTGAGGTGTAGGGATCGTTCGCCGTGTTGAGGTTGCGCGCGTAGGTCGGGAAGTTGCTGGAGGAGATTTCAACCCGGATGCTGTGGCCTTGCTGGAACACGTTGGCGACCAGCATGGGGGGCGGGCGGATCGCATAGGTCTCGCCGGGGTTCATGAATTCGGGTTTGTCCTCGCCATTTCGGTAGCGCATGCGCTGGATGGTGTCGGAGATGTTCCAGGCTGTGCCGTCGGGCGCGACATCGACGAGTTTCACGGTGAAGTCGGTGTCGGGCGCGTCGGAGGCGACGGCGAGCTCGACTGTGACGAAGCCGAAGACGGCGAGGTCGGCCGCGAGGGGGGGCGTGGTGTAGACGAGGACGTCGGATCGTTTCTCGATCTCGCGCTGGTCGAATGAACCATCGTCCTGGTCTGTGCCCATGCCGGAGATCTGGCCGCCGCGGCTGATGACGGGGTTGGCGGGATCGTAGGTGAAGCGGTCTGCGCCGGCCCTGGCAGGTGGTGTTGTCGAAAGCGTACCATCGCCTGCCGATGTATTGGCCTTGCCGCCGCTGGAGAGGAAGAGGACGCGGCCGCTGCCATCGGCGCCGGTCGGCACGCTGTCGAAGGTGGCCCAGCGATTGGCGCCGGCCATGTAGGCTTCGACGGCTGGCTGCGCGGGTACGCTCGCATTTCCCTTCAGCCAGCGGTCGAGCCAGGCGAGAACCTTTGCGTCCCAGTCGACCGTGGCCTCGCCCAGCGGGCGGTTGCCGATCTGGGAGAGGGGGCGGCCGAAGCCGCAATGCGGGCCGTTGGTGATGACAATGGATTGCGTGCCAGCGGGATTTTCGGCGCGGGTCTTCTCGAAGAAGGCGGCGCCTGACGGGGCGGAGATGTCGTAGGCGGCTTCGGCCCACAGGCCGGGGATCTTTATCGTATCGGCATTGGTGACGCGATCCTCCGCCCATGCAGGGTGAGCAGGGCCGCGCTGCAGGTATTCCTCGATCTCGGTGTCGGGTGCGCCTGCAGCTTTCGCAAGCTCGATCATCGGCAGGTGCATGCGCGCCGTGTTGAAGACGGCTGTGTCCACGCTGTCGCTCTCGGGAAACCTGAACGTGGCCGTCTGTTGCGTGCGCTCCGCGTCGGTGAGGCCAGCGGGGAGACGCGGCCAGTCGAGCGCCATGGCGCCGAAGAAATAGTCGGCCCAGCCCATCTGCCAGACGCCGCCACGCCAGAAGTTTCCGCCCTCACGGTGTGGACCGGCCTCGGCGATGCCGACGCCGGAGGAGCCGACGATGATCGCCTTGTGTGCGGGATGGGCGAGGGAGGCGAGCTTCAGCTGGTTCTCGGCCGACGAGGAGCAGCCATAGGTGGCGATGGCGCCGTTCGACCATGACTGCTTCGTGATCCAGTCGAGCGTGTCCCAGCCGTCTTCATCGGCGCGGCCGAGCATGCGCATCTCGCCTTCCGAGAGGTAGCGGCCGCGTTCGTGTTGCTGGACGATGGCATAGCCTGCGCCAAGCAGCTTTTCCCAGAAGGGTCGCATCTCGGTTTCGTAGGGCGTGCGGATGAGGACGACGGGAAACTGTCCTTCGGGGGTGGGCAGCCAGACCGAGGTGCGCAGCCGGATGCCATCGCGCATTGCGGCCTGCAGGTCCGGAATGGCGAGGGCGCCGGCGGGCATCTGGAATTCGCCGCGCGCAGGGGCGGGAGCCTCCGCGACCGGGGCTGGTCCTGGCGTGCAGGCGGCTGCAAGGAGGGCAAGCACGGCCAGAACGGTACGGGCGGGGTGCATCGGGCGGCTCCGGATCTGCGGCCAAGGTATGGGGTTGGCGCGTGGCCACGTCCACAGGGCCCCATGGGGTTCGAGAAGGAAATCGGACGTGCTAGCAGGGCAGGCATGAAGCACCTCGCCCTTGTCCTGTCTGCATTTGCCGTGATCGCCTTGTGGCCGGGTGCCGGAGCGCAGAACGTGCCGCGAACCGCTGTGTGCACGGCCGACAATTCGGTGAAGGCGGAGATTGCGGCGATCGCGTCGGCCCCGGCCGGCTGGATCGGGCGGTGCGTGGTGGTTGACGGGCTCTATTCGGATGAGCGTGTCTATCGCGACGCGGATGCGGTCTATGGCGTCAGCGACGCTTCCGTCGGCGGGTATATCGACGGGCTGGGACAGCTGCCGGGGGCATGGCGCGGATCGTTTGTCGGGCGGGTCTCCGATTGCGCGGAGGCCGAGGAGACGCTGCTTGCAGCGCAGCTGCGGGCGCCGGGGATCAGCCTGCATGGCCGGGTGCTGGGGTGTACGCGGCCGGATGGTCCGTTCCTGATGTTCATGAGCACGACGGGGGAGTTTGGTCCCTCAGGCGTGAAGCGGCGTCTGCCGGGCGGCAAGGGTGGGGACTTGCAGCCTGCAGCGCAGGACTGGCCGCACCTTGAGGCTGTCACACAACGGGCGCAGGCGTTCGCGGCGGCGATGCGCTCAGGGGATGCTGCACAACTGGGGGCGGTTCTGAACGATGCGTATCGCGCCCAGCTCCTGCTGGGCAGCGACGACAGCGCGCTGTCCATGCTGAAGGCTGGCAGCGGATCGCCGACCATCTTCCTCGATCGGGATACGGGCGCCGACAGCCTTGCTGGCGAGGCGTGCTGGTGCAGGCGGCGTGCGTGCGACAGGCTCTGGCCAATTGACAGCCGCGATGCGGACAACCGGCCAGAGCGACCTTACGCTTGCCTGCGCATCGAAGGCGTTCTGCGCGAGGGCCAGTGGCGCTATCGCACGGATGCATCGCACGATGTTGCAGGGCTGCAGGAGCCTTAGGCGTCAGAGCCCGTAGGCCGTCGCCATCGCCGGGTCTTTCGCAGCGACCTGCCTTGCAAGATCCACGATGACCCTGGCCTGTTTCCAGGTGGCGTCGTCCTGCATCTTTCCATCGAGCATCACGACGCCGGTGCCGTTGGGCATGGCTTCGAGGATACGGAGGGCAAACTTCACTTCGGAAGGCTCAGGGGAGAAGACGCGCTTGGCGATGTCGATCTGGCCGGGGTGGAGCGACCACGCGCCGGCGCAGCCCATGAGGAAGGCGTTCTTGAACTGCTGTTCGCAGGCGGCGAGGTCGGCGATGTCGCCGAAGGGGCCGTAGAAGGGCTTGATGCCGGCCTGCACGCAGGCGTCCACCATCTTGCCGAGCGTGTAGTGCCAGGGGTCCTGCTGCGCGGCGGCGCGGGGTGCGGTGGCGTCTGCGTGTGGATCCTCGATCACCTTGTACATCGGGTGGCCGCCACCGACGCGGGTGGTCTTCATCGCGCGGTTGGCGGCGAGGTCTGCTGGTCCAAGCGAGATGCCCTGCATGCGCGGGGAGGCGAGGCAGATCTCTTCGACGAGGGCGACGCCCTGTCCGGTTTCGAGGATGGCGTGGAACATGATCGGGCGGGAGATCCCGGCTTTGGCTTCGAGCTGGGCGACCAGCTGGTCGGCGTAGTGGATGTCCCACGGGCCTTCGACCTTGGGCAGCATGATGACGTCGTAGATATTGCCGGCTTTCGTGACGATGTCGGTGACGTCGTCGAGGAACCAGGGCGAGTTGAGCGGATTGACGCGCGTCCAGAGCCCTGTGCCTGAGCCCTTCCAGTCGAGCATGTTCGCCATCTCGATGGCGCCGGCGCGGGCGGCGTCCTTTGCATCCGAGGGTATCGCGTCCTCGAGATTGGCGAGAATGACATCGGCTTTTGCCGCCATGTCCGGCGTCTTGGAACGGACTTTCTCGTTGTGGCCCGGAACGAAGTGAATCATGCGCTCGAGGCGCACGGGCAGGTCGCGCATCGGCTCGGGCGCGCCGATGGCCAGCGGCTTGAAGAACTGGCGGGGCGTGCGGCTGCTCATGGTGTGGGTCCGGTGTCAGGCGACTACTGCGCGGCACAAACACCGGACGGGGGCGGAGGGCAAGCGGCCAGATTGGCGCGTGCGGCAAAGCAAAACCCGCGCGGCGGGGGCCGCGCGGGTTCATGCATGCATTGCTTGCGGTGTGGTGTCAGGCCAGGGACGGTGCGCTTTCCTTGAGCCACTCGACCATGCGGGTCTTGTTCATTGCGCCAAGGTGGGTGGCGGTGACCTGGCCGTTCTGGAAGATCATGAAGGTCGGGAGGCCGCGCACGCCAAACCGCCCTGCGGTCATCGGGTTGTCGTCGATGTTCATCTTCACGACCTTGACCTTGTCGCCCATCTCCTCGGCGAGTGCTTCAAAGTGCACGGAGACCTGTTTGCAGGGGCCGCACCATTCGGCCCAGAAGTCGACCACGACCGGCGTACCGGCGGCGAGGACTTCCGTATCGAAGCTGTCATCGGAGATGGAGGCGACGGCCATTGTGGCGATTTCCCTGTCCTTGGTCGGTGTCTTTGGTCGGTGTCTTTGGTCGGTGTCTGGGGTCGGTGTCGTTA
>JBMOGP010000200.1:0-5214 GCA_049318285.1 Hyphomonadaceae bacterium | reverse complement strand
AGAGGTCAGCTCAGAACTCGATATCAAGCTCCTCGATCTCGACCGGCTCGGCTTTCGCGTCCTCGATCCACGTCTGCATGGGCTTCCAGTCCATGATCCGGTCGCGGTACGCGGCCGCCTTGCCGTCAAGCGGCACGTCATAGGTGACAAAGCGCGAGCACACCGGCGCATACATGGCGTCCGCCAGGGTCGGCGTCTTCCCGAACAGGAAGGGCCCGCCATACTGATCGAGGCACTCGCCCCAGATCGTCAGCACACGGCGAATATCGCCCTTGGCGCCCGTGAACACCCGGAAGCCGGGATAGCGCGCACGGATGTTCATCGGCAGCGCCGAGCGCATGTTGTAGAACCCACCATGCATCTCGCCCATGATCGATCGCGCATGGCTCCGCGGACGCTTGTCGAGCGGCAGCAGGCCCTTGTTGGGGAATTCTTCCTCAAGATACTCCGCGATTGCGAAAGTGTCCCAGATGCTCGCCCCGTTGTGGTCGAGTCGCGGCGTCATCACGGTCGGGCTTAGCAGAAGCAACTCCGCCCGGTTGTTGGCGTCGTCTGTCGGCACGCTCTCGACCTCGACGTCGAGTTCGGCCAGCTGGCAGAAAAGCCACGCCCGTAGCGACCAGGAGGAGTAATTCCTGCTCGAAATTGTCAGCTTAGCGCCTGCCATGACGGCGTTTTCCTTGCCCTTAATCTGTGTATGTAATGGTATGACGCAGTGCGGTACGCGCGGAACTAGGCTTCGTTAAGGAAGCGGGTCCGAAGACGCAACTGCCTAAGAATAGAGCGCGCCGGGATATGTGGTACCACATTTACGAGGCCCAGATGCAGGCTTCGGCGCCATTTCGCGCCGCCGCGCTCGCTGCCCTGCAGATGCGGTCTTCGCTCAACGGTTCCGCCGACAGCCCTTATGTCCGACAGCTTATGGCCGGGCTCGAGATGGCGACACGCGCCAAGCTGACGCATGTCTCACAACCCTTCGGCATCACGTCGGTGACTGTCGAGAATCGCGAGGCGAAGGTCGTCGAAGAAACCACGCTGGACCTGCCCTTCGGCCGCATGCTCCACTTCCGGAAGGACATCGACGCGGCCCAGCCGAAAGTGCTGATCGTCGCTCCCCTGTCCGGCCACTTCGCCACGCTCCTTCGCAACACGGTGAAGACCATGCTGCAGGACCACGATGTCTACATCACCGACTGGAAGAATGCGCGCGAAGTCCCGCTGGTGCAGGGCCGCTTCGGCTTCGAGGAATATGTCGACTACCTGATCCGCATGCTGGAGCATCTCGGTCCCGGCGCACACGTTGTCGCCGTCTGCCAGCCCTGCGTGCAGGCCATGGTCGCCACGGCCGTGATGGCCGCGCAGAAGCATCCATGCGAGCCGCGCTCGCTCACCCTGATGGCCGGTCCGATCGACTGCCGCATCAACCCGACCGCGGTGAACAAGCTGGCGACCGACCACCCGATCGAATGGTTCCGCAACAACCTGATCTCCACCGTCCCCTTCCCGCTGCCGGCCTGGGGCCGACGCGTCTATCCGGGCTTCATGCAGCTCACCGCGTTCATGGCGATGAACCCCGAACGCCACATGGACGCTCACAAGACGCTCTACCGTCACCTGGTCGAGGGCGAAGCGGACGAAGCGGAGAAGATCAAGACCTTCTACGACGAATACTTCGCCGTGCTCGACCTCACCGAGGAATTCTACCTCGAGACCGTCGCCTGGGTGTTCCAGGAAATGCGCCTGCCGCTTGGCCGCCTCAAGCACCATGGTGAGCCCGTCGACTGCGCCAAGATCACCCGCACGGCGTTGCTGACGGTGGAAGGCGAGCGCGATGACATCTGCGCGGTGGGCCAGACCGCCGCCGCCCACGAACTCACCCCCAAGCTGCGTCCGCACCTGCGCAGCCACCACCTGCAGCCAGGCGTCGGCCACTATGGCGTCTTTTCGGGCCGCAAATGGGAAAACCAGATCTACCCGACTGTAAGGTCCGTGATCATCGCGGCGGACTAGCCGCGCGCTCGCAAGACGGTCCTGCACGCATGACCATCGACAGGCGCCTGACCCAACACCTTCCCACGACCAGCAGGAAAACGATGTCCTCCACTTCGGCGCGCCGTCGGACCGGGAAGACATGAAGGATGCGAGAGAGCCCGGCGGTCGGCCGGGCTCTGCGTCAGGGATGGAAAGTCAGGTCAGACCACGCCCGCGGCGGCCACATCCATGTAAATCGCCATGAAGTGGCAGGTCGCGGCCGCAACGACGAAGCCATGCCAGATCGCCGAGTTGAACGGCAGCTTCTTGTTGAGATGGAAGATCACACCTACCGTATAGAGCACGCCGCCCGCCGCCAGCAGGCCAAGGCCCAGCGGCGAGAGATTGTGGATCAGCTGATCCATCACGGTCAGCGCCGCCCAGCCCAGCGTCAGATACATGGCGATATAGACTTTCGGCGCCTTCCAGCGCGCCAGCAGGTTCATGGCGACCCCCGCCAGCGCCACCACCCAAACCAGTCCGAGCACGCCCCAGGCAAGCGGGCCATCCAGCTTGGCCAGCATGAAGGGCGTGTAGGACGCCGCGATCATGATGAAGATGCCCGACAGGTCGAGCCGTTCGAGAATGTGTGCCAGTTTCTGGTTCGTGTTCGAATTGCAAAGAGCGGACGCGCCCAGCATGGCCAGCAAGCCCGCCGAATAGATCACCAGTGCAGCAGTGGCCTTGACGCTGCCCGACGACGCGGCGGTCGAAACGAGCAGCACGCAGCCGACAACCGCCAGAACCAGACCCACCGCATGCACGATGACGTCGGCCAGCCAGTAGTGCCGATGCTGCTGCGGGTACCAGTAGGCTTTGACGGCCTTGGCCTGGGCGGGGGAGAGATGCGTCGTCATGTCAGCCTGCCCTTCTTCGCTGGGGCTCCGAGTGGAATGTACGGACCGTGTTGCCGGTTCCGATGCGCACATCAGGCCAGACAAGGCGGGCATAAGAAGGACGCGAATGCGGCAAAGCATTGCGTTTCAGGCACGGAGTTGGGGCGCGCTGCCTTCAGAATGAACCCGCATTCAGTCAGCATGCGGATCGATGGCGCAGTTCAACATGATCTTCGGAAGCAGTGTGGCTTCCGTGCCGCGCTTCCTGAACTTCCAGACAGGTTCGCGCGTCCGTCCCGGAGTGTCGCAAGCACTGCGGGACATGGTCGGTATGATACTGGAGAAGGGTTGAGGGCGGACCATGCAGGCCCGTGAAATTTGATCGATCTGCTGCGAAGCGGCTGGCCTGCCGCATCAAGCTGGTTCAGGCCACAGATCCGATATCCATCGTCGCCTTCGCTGTCTCGCCAATTACCCTGCGCACCCAGGTCAGCACCGGATCAGACGTGCGCACGCTGTTCCAGACCAGCGTCAGGTTGAGATCGTGGGCCGGCAGCGGCGGCTCCTTCAGAATCAGACCGAACGTATCGGCAAAGCGCTGCGCGAAGACACGCGAGAGCGTTGACACCATGTCGCTTCCGCCCACGGCCGCCAGCGCCGCAATGAACTGCGGCGTCACCAGCGCGATCCTGCGCTCGACACCTGCCCTGGCCAGCTGGGCGTCCAGCTCCGACCCCGGATCCCCGAGAATGGAGATCGCGGCATGGTTCACACGCCCATAGTCCTCGATCGTCCACCTGCGCCTCGCCATGGGATGACCCTGCCGCATCACCAGCGCCAGGCGGTCGGATGCAAACGCCTCGCTGCGCGATCCCGGCGGCAGGGGCGTGGTGGATGTCGCAAAGGCGAGATCCAGTCGCCCGGTCTCCATACGCTGCACCAGATCGGGTCCATAACTCTCGATGCGGATGCTGATACCCGGCGCTTCCTGGGCCAGACGCCTCATCAGCGCCGGCGCGAGGAGGATGCCATGCATGTCGAGGCCGGCGATCCGTATCGTTCGCTCGACCTTGGCCGGATCGAAGACCGGTTCCCGGAATACGCCCTTCACCTCGTCGAGCGCCCCGGTAAGGCGTCCTGC
The DNA here is from genome assembly GCA_049318285.1 of Hyphomonadaceae bacterium. Taxonomy (GTDB): domain Bacteria; phylum Pseudomonadota; class Alphaproteobacteria; order Caulobacterales; family Hyphomonadaceae; genus UBA7672. The sequence goes on along the minus strand of JBMOGP010000200.1, from coordinate 1,206 downwards.
GAGCGCCTCGGCCCGCGCACTCAGCACATAGCCCCCGCCGGGCGCGCGAACGAGCAACACATCGCTCAGCACCTCGCGCAGGCGCGCCAGCGCACGGCTCATGGCGGGCTGGCTGAGGCCAACATCGCGCGCCGCCTGGCTGACATTGCGCCGCTTGAGGAGCGCCTCCAGCGCCGGGAGCAGGTTGAGGTCGATGGCCGCTAAATTCACTTCGCGCATATCGTCAATACCAACTATGCATTTATGGTATGATCATGCGTGAGCTAGCTTGCTGTCAACAGAGAAGGAGACAGCGATGGCGCACGAAGGAAACCTGGTCACCGTATTCGGCTATGGTGCCACGGGGGCAGCCACAGTTGACCTGCTCGTGTCACGCGGAACGCCTGTTCGGCTCGTCCAGCGCAAACGCCCGGCCGGCCTGCCCGCCGGCGTCGACTTCATGGCCTGCGATGTTCTCAAGCTGGATGACGTGAAGCGCGCAATATCCGGCGCTTCCCAGGTCGTCGTCGCCATCGGGTTCGAATACCGCGCCGCCGTCTGGCGGTCAGCCTGGCCGAAGGCGATGGCCAGCCTCCTTGCCGCCGCAGACGCCGCCAACACCCGCGTCGTGTTCATCGACAACATGTACATGTACGGACCGCAGGACGTGGCGCTGCACGAGGACCTGCCGCTTGCCGACGACGGCCTGAAGCCCGCCGTGCGCGCGCACATCACGCGGATGTGGCAACAGGCAGCGCGCGAGGGCCGGGTGCGCTGGGCAGCCTTGCGGGCGCCCGACTTCTACGGCCCCGGCGTGCGCAACTCGCACATGGGTGACTCAGGCCTCGCCCGTGTCGCGCAGGGCCAGCCTGCCCAGGTGCTGATGGCGCCCGACATGCCGCATGCCTTCGCCTACGTGCCGGACATCGCCCGCGCAGTGGTGACCCTGCTCGATGCGCCGGACGATGCCTTCAACCAGACCTGGCATGTCCCCTGCGCCAAGGCCAAAAGCCCGCGCGAGATGCTGCAGATCGGCGCGGATGCAGCCGGCATGAAGCTCAAGATGATGGTGATGCCACCCCTGATGCTGCGCCTTCTCGGCGTCTTCGCTCCCATGGTGCGCGAAATGATCGAAATGCGCTTCACCTGGAACCGGCCCTACCATGTCGACGCGACCAAGTTCGCGCGCCGCTTCTGGTCGGATGCCACGCCGCTCGAAGTCGGCAT
>JBMOGP010000199.1:0-5222 GCA_049318285.1 Hyphomonadaceae bacterium | reverse complement strand
AAGCGCCGGCTGAAACACGCCGACGTGATCGAGACTCTGGCGGACATCATCATCGCGCGTGGCGCGCTGCCGGAATTCATGCGTTCCGACAACGGTCCTGAATTCATCGCCAAGGCTCTGCGGAAATGGATCGGAGAGATCGGCGTGAAGACCGCTTACATCGCGAAAGGATCGCCCTGGGAAAACGGTTTCGTGGAGAGTTTTAACGCCCGCCTGCGTGATGAACTTCTGAATGGAGAAATATTCTACACGCTCGGTGAAGCCCAGATCGTCATCGAGGCGTGGCGCAGGCATTTCAATGCGGTGCGGCCGCACTCGTCGCTGCGCGGACGTCCGCCGGCGCCGGAGACCGCCATCTTCGGCGCACGGCGAGGTATCGCGCCATGGATCATAGGACCGCCGAAATCAGACGAGGACGAACTGGTCGAAACGCCAACCGTCCACTAAGACTGGCAGTGGACCAGCCATCGGGGGTGGATCAATGGTCGCAACGCGGTAGAAACTTTCTTCCCGTTGGGCTACGATATTGCTGTATGGAGGGGAAGCGGATGAAGAGGCTCGCCAGCAAGGTTGCGCTCGTTACTGGCGCAGGTCGGGGCATCGGCAAGGCGATCGCCGAACGCTACGGCGCACTCGGCGCCGATGTCGTCGTCAACTACTCCGCCGACGAGAAGAGCGCGGCGGAAACTGTCGCGAACATTCGAAATGCAGGCGCGCGGGCGATTGCCGTCAAGGCGGATGTCTCGAGTCCGGATGAACTCGAACACCTGTTTTCGTCAGTACTGCAGGAATTCAGCCAGCTCGATATCGTTGTAGCCAACGCAGGGATCGAGCTGATTAATCAGCCCATCGCGGACTTCTCAGAGGAAGAGTTCGACCGCCTTTTCAAGGTGAACACGAAGGGGGCATTCTTCACTCTTCAGAAGGCGGCCAAGTATGTGGCCGACAACGGCCGCATCATCTACATCGGATCGAGCACGACCTCCTATCCGCTTCCCGGAACCGGACTCTACGGCGGCAGCAAGATGGCGCCGCGCTTCCTTGTCGAGGTGCTCGCGAAGGAGATCGGTCACCGCGGCGTTGCCGTCAATTCGATCATCCCGACTGCGATCGAGGGTGCCGGCGTGTTCGCGGCAGGCACTGATCCGGCGTTTCGCGAATTTGTCCGCACGTTCCGTCCCATGGAGCGGATGGGCACGGTGGACGACGTGGCCAATGCGGCGGAGCATCTCGCCAGCGACCTCTCCGCGTTCGTAAGCGGCCAGCATCTGCTCCTGAGCGGCGGTGCGCCGTCGTGACGATGCGTGTCAAGCCGCGACGGTGGTGCGCTGAAGGCCAAACAACGTAAGGCTTGCGAGCGCGCCCGCCACCAGCGGTGCGGCGGCGTAGCCATAGAGCATCGGCAAGGGCAGGGCTGAAGCGACGAGCGCGCCGCCCAGGAGGGGGCCACTCAGCGAGCCGATCCGTCCGACCGACAGCGCCCATCCGGCGCCCGCTGACCGCCGATCCGACGGATAGACCTTTGTCGATATCGCGCCCAGTGCAAACTGGTTGCCGACCACGGCGGCGCCGGCCAGTCCCGCTGCGAGCAGAAGCAGGCCGAAGTTCGCGGCGCCGACGAGGCCGATGGCGGCGACCGCCGGTGCGCCGACGGCGAACATCCCTGCAAGCGCGAGTGGGCCACGGCGATCGATGATGCGCGCGACGATCAGGCCGCCGGCAATACCGGCCAGCGAGAACACCGCATTTACCAGCGCCGCGCGTTCATGCGTGACGTTCGCCGCTTCCAGCACGTACGGCGTCCAGCTCACTACGAAGAAGATGGCGAGGAAATTGCTGAAGTTCATCAGCCACAAGAGGGGCGTGACAAGTCCGAGTCCGTCCCGGAACAGCGCGCCCGGAGAGAGCGACGACCCTGAACCTGTACGCCCATTCTCAATGCCGGCAGGCAAGGGCGCCGGCGGTGTGGACGTGATCTTCGAGAGGATGGCGAGCGCCTTGGCGTGGTGACCGCGCGCCCACAGGGATGCGGGCGAGTCCGGCAGGCCCGCGAGCGCCATCCCGAAGACGATGGCGCCTGCAATGCCGCCGATCAGAAAGATGCTTTGCCAAACGAGATCGGGTGGCGCGAAGACGCGCACCAGCGCTGGGAGCGCGCCGCCGACCGACGTTCCGGCGAGGGTCCCGATGACTGCGAGCGTCCGCATGCGCCGCGGCATGTATTCCGAAACAAGGGCGATGATGTTGGAGGTGACGCCGCCGATGCCGATACCGTCGATGAAACGCAGCGCGGCAAGTTCCGTGGGATTTCCAGCGAATGCCGAGAGCGCTGTAAAGCCGGCGAAGATCGCGGTAGCGATCAGCACTGCGGGCCTTCGGCCAAACCTGTCGCCGATGAACCCGAAGAGCGGCGCGCCGATGATCATGCCGAGAAGCGATGCTGCAAGGACAAGGCCGAGGCGCGCCTCGTCCTGGATCATCCAGTCTCGAGCGATGGACGGGGCTGCGAAGCCTGGAGCAAGGAGGCAATAGCCATCGATCACGATGAGTGCGAACGAGAGCGCAACAATGCGAATCTGGAAGGGACCGATCGGCGTCTGGTCGATCACCTTGGTCAGGTCATCCACGGTACGGGCTGCGCTAGAAGTCATTCAGGTTCCATCCGGAAAGAGGGTTTCGTGCATTTTTTCAGGCTGCGTCGCTGTTCCAGACCGCGCCCCACTGGCAAATGCTCCAAGGTTCGGCGTTGAACTGGCGCGGCCGATGCGTTGCTTCATCTACAATCTCGTCGACGCCGACTGAGTACTCGAACACGACCCCGTCTGGGCCGCGGAAGTAGAGAAATCGTGCGCCTGAAGTCGGGTGACGGCCCGGTCCGAAGACTATGGGGACCCGTAGCTCGCGCAGGAAATTTGCGGCGCGCAGGATATCGTCCGTGCTGCCAACCTGGTGATTAATGTGGTGCAGGCCGCCTCGCGCGGCCGGCGCCAGCGCGATCGTATGATGGATCGCGTTGACGCGCATGAGCGGCACATCGCCGATCCTGTCGCTGACGCGCGCATTGCATATCCGCGTCCAGAATTCCTCGTCTCTGCGGGTGTCGGTCGACCAAAGGCCGACGTGGTTGAACCCGCGAATGTCAACGCTACGCTGTGGGACAAATTTTCTGCCGGATTCGGCGTGCCGGACCACGAGTTCGATATGGTTGCCCGACGGATCGCGAAAGCCGATCATGTTGGTGACGTGGCGCGTCTCGCAGGCTTCGGTGCCGCCGCTGCGCACCTCATACCGCAGCGCCTCAAGTTCGGCCGCGGCGGCGTCCAGCTCCGCGACACTGTCAACTTCGAACGCGACCGTGTGATCGCTAGGGTCGCCGGTGTAGAGGCTCAGCGTGTGCGTGCGGCTGTCGGATCGGAAGAAGCGCACGCCGGCGCTTGCCCCTGCGGGTTCCAGGCCGATCACGTCGCGCATGAACGTCGCCGCGCCGTCTAGGTCTGTGACGCCCAATCGGACGTAAGCGATGTCGCGCAGATTTATCACGATCCCCTCCGCTGCGAGGCGCCTGGCCCCAGCCCCGCAAATGAAAGCTCGGGCACCTTTTCGCAAATGGACCCGAGTGCACACAGCGATGACGCCTGCGCCAGAAACTGACGGGGCGCTCGCTCCGATGCGACACCGCCATGCACCAGCGACACTAAGTGGCCGTCGGGTGAAATGAACCTCAGAAAGTACTGCCCTGAGGCGGCTTCCTTGCCCGGACCGTGGACAGCATCGACTTGTCGAGCCTGAAGCACGTAGTACGTCTGCATGAGCTGATCGAAAGAACTTACACCAACGCCCGTGTACAGCACGCCGTTCTTCGATGAGGGGTAGAGGGCAATCCTGTGGTGCGCCGTGTCCTGCGCGAGGTAGACAATATCTCCGGCGCGGTCGGCTATGACCGCGCCGAGCAGGGCCGTCCAGATAAGGCAGTCCGCCTCCACGTCTGTGCTGCGGAGTGCAACAGATTCAAGCCCGGTCAGACCGCCGCATTGGTCTGGCGTGGGCGGCGCGCCCAGATGGCCTGGCCGAACAGCCAATTCGATGCGGTTGCCGCTGGCGTCCATCGTTTCGACGCCGGCGCGGCAGGCGCGCGCCGCGCAAGCAGCATCGCTCATCGGCGTTGCGGGCAGTCCCGCGTTCACCAGGGCCGCGAACACGCGCTCAAGCGCCGCCTGCGAGGGAAGTTCGATGCCTACGCTGTCGCCCTGCTCCTTTGTGAAGGCGAGACTATGCGCACGATCCCCGAGGCCCAGCACAGCCTGCTGGGGTGTCATGCTGGCGTGAAGCCCGAACTGCTCGGTGAAGAAACTCGCGGACTGTTCTGGTGCCCGCGATGCAAGGCGGACATGGCACAGGCGAGGCCCCGGGGCGGACCTCATGGCAATCGATCCGTCAGAAGCGGGCACTAGCGGATCCTTTGTCATTCTTCTTCTTTGATATGGCGTTCGATGATCGCTCTCCAGAGCTTGAAGAGCCGCTCAGCCTGGGTCGGGTCCGGGTCAATCAGCGTGCGGACGGCGAAGCCGCGCACGAGACTCAGTGTCAGTGCGAGAACGTCGCCGGCTATCGCCGGTGCGATCCCGGATTTCCTCATCGACGCGGCCCAGGCCTCTTCAACCGAAACACGGAATTCCCGCGTCTTGGTCCGCACCGCGTCCTGCAGTTCCGGATCATCATCGCTGGTGATGCCGATCGCCAGTTCGATGAAGAAATAGTCGCTGAAGAAGAACTCGCTCGCGTCCGCGATGATCTCGGAGATCGCGTCGGTATGCGCGCGGGCCGTCTGCGCGCGCTTGCGGCTGGCCTCGAGGAGGTTTGTGTTGATGAACTCAATGGTGGCGATGACAAGGTCGCGCTTGGTCGGGAAGTGGTGGAACAGCGCCCCCTGCGAGACGTCGGCCGCGTCTGCGACCTCAAGCGTGCGCAGGCCGGAAAAGCCGCGCTTGCGCAGCAGGACCGCACTCGCTTCCAGGATCTTTGCCCGCGTCTGGTCGCGCCGCTCCGCCTGGGTCATTCGGCGGCGCGGCGTCGTTCGCGCCTCCGCTGTAGCAGGCGCCTTCGGCGTCATGCGCTTTGCGGGCGCCTTGGATGCGGCAATCGCCTTGGATGGATTTTGGACCGGCTTGGACAAGGTGGCTCCTGCTTCCTGAGGGCGGCCGAAGGATGTGGCGGCCAGCGCA
>JBMOGP010000198.1:0-5235 GCA_049318285.1 Hyphomonadaceae bacterium | reverse complement strand
CGCCGCATCGATCATGTGGGTGTCGAGCGCGAAGCAACCAGGCGATAGCCTGCCCTCGCCCCAGAGGGTCTCGAGAGCGCGCACGCGAATTTCACCGCCGTCGAGCGGCGGTGCAGCCGGGACGGGGGTAGCGGGCGCCGGTTGCGCCGGGATCGGAGCGATAGAGACGGGCGGCTCGGCCTTGGCAGGCTCCGGCGTCGCGGTCGCTTTCGTGGCTTCCACCTTCGGCGCGTCCGCCTTGGTCGCGGGCGTGTCTTCCGACACAGCGGCCTCACCTTCCACCGGCGGCACGTAGTCACGGCCGCTCCACCAGGCGCCAAGGCGCCCCGCGACATCGCCGCCTGCCATTTTTTTCACTTGCGCAAGCATTCCGCGCGCGACCCTTGAATGCACTTCTACGGAGAGAGCAGGCTAACCTGCTTTGGTTAATTTTCGGGCTTTGTCGAACCCGCGAATTTCAACGGTTTACCGCCTGATTCTCCAACCAGGGCAACGGCGGCGCACCTGACGGAACGGGTGATTCCGGGTCTCTGGCGAAGGCAAGGATATCGCCCCATACCTTGTGGGCCTGAAGGTCGTTCAGGAGCAGGTGGTAGCCGTTCAGGTAGTAGGCCGTCTGGACATGGGGCGGCATCTTGGCCGTGGCGCGCTGGACGCCCTCGACAGGGATCATCTCGTCCCTGGCGCCATACAGCATGAGCGTAGGCAAGCTGCCCGGCAGGCGGGAGATCATCTGGTCCGCCTCCTCCATGATCGAGACGACGCCAAAGACGCTGTCGATCCGGTTGGACTTCTGGACGAGCGGGTCAAACCACATCTCGCGCAGCTTGCGGTTGTTGTCAGTGGCGACGATGCGGACGCCGTCGGGCGGCACGACGATCCAGTCGGGCCGGACGTGGGACGCGACCCAGAGGCTGGCGCTGTAGAGAAGCGGCAGCGCCCCCCACCCACGGAACCCGGGACCAGAGAGGATCAGAGCGTCAGGCTGGCTGGCGCCCGCGTTGGCAAAGGTGGTGACGGCGACGGCGGCGCCCATGCTTTCGCCGACAACGGCGACCTTTGCGCCCGGGTGTCGCGCGCGTGCGACCTCGACAGCGGTTTCGAGATCCTTTCGCATGACAGCGTGGCTGGGCCAGATCATCCAGCCGGGGGACCGGCCGAAGCCGCGCTGGTCGTAGGCGTAGACGGTGGCGCCGTTGGCGGACCACCATTCGCCAGCATCAATGAATGCGCCCGCATAGTCGTTCATGCCGTGCACGGCGATGATCACGACATCAGGCTCGGCAGCGTAGACCTCGGCGGCGGCGGCGCAGGCGGATGCGGATGCAATTGTGTCGAGATCGATACCGCCACCGTCATCACATGGTCCGGCGCCCTCCCCGGGTGCACGGGAGTGGTAGGCACCAAGGCCAAGGCGGGCCCCGTCGAAGCTGGTGAACCATGTGTCGGAGAAGCCGGGCGCCGGGTCGGCCGCGGGCGCCAGAGCTTTCTGCTGAATCGGCGCGCATGCGGAAATGAGCAAGGGCAGGACGGTCGCCGCAAACCACGGCCTTAGCTGCCTGAACAGCTCCCCACTCCTGTCTCTCCCAGCGAGGGGAAGGCTGGAACCGTTCGCATTGATCGCGCCTTGTGCCGTCATACGTCTACTTTGCCGTCATGAGCGCTGTCGTCCATAGTCAACCGCAGACAGAGGAAGTGCCATGCCCGACGCCGTCGAGATGGTCATTTAGCCGCGCCAACGGGACCTCGGCGGATTTTTCGTGCGCGGATTGCTGCCTTTTGCAAAGCGGCGCAATATCGAGCCGGCCGTCTTCTTCGATCATCTTGGGCGGGCCGTGGTGCCGGCAGGCAAGGGAATCGACGTGCGCTCGCAGCCCCATATCGGGCTGGCGACGGTTACTTGGCTGTTCGATGGGGCGCTGGACCATCGCGACAGTCTTGGGGCCCGCCAGACCATTCGGCCCGGCGCGGTGAACTGGATGACCTCCGGGCGGGGCATCACACATTCAGAGCGCCCCCCTCATGCGGAACGCGAGGCCGGGCACCGCAATGAGGCGATCCAGACACGGGTGGCGCTGCCACGGAGCCATGAGGATCAGGCTCAGAACTTCCAGCACGACCCCGCCGCGGTGCTGCCAACGCTTGTGCTCAAGAGTGCGAGCGGCGTGCTGATCTCCGGGTCTGCCTATGGCCATCGCTCGCCAGTCGAGTTCCCAGCCGGCATATGCCAGCTAGTGCTGACAGCGGAACGCGACACGACGCTCGAGGCTCCCGATGCGGATGAGCTTTGTCTCTATGTCTTGGAGGGCGCTGCCGAGGTAGAGCGCCAGGATGTTGGCGAGGCGACGATGGCGATCCTGTCGCCGCATCGGCCATGCCTGGTAAAGCTCAGGGCGAGGACGAGGATCATGTTTGCTGTCGGCGACAAGCTGGATGAACCGCGCTTTCTCGACTGGAACTTCGTGGCTTCCTCGAAGGAGCGGCTGGAGAAGGCGGCGGCGGACTGGCGCGCATCGATCGCAGGCGGCTTTGCTGGGACATGGTTCACCCAGCCGCCTGGGGAGACGCACAGGATCCCCCTCCCCGGCGATCCGCAGCCGCCGGGTATGGATCATATCCCCGATGATCACGACGATGCGCACCCGGAGTGGACGAGCTGAGCGGCACTTGCTCCCTCGAGCGCGCGCGATAGTGTGCCCGCATCTTGACGGAGACTGGGATGAAATTGCCTGCGCTTACGGCCGTATCGGCCGCGCTGATGAGCATCGGACTGGCTGGGTGCGGCCCCACGGAGCCTGCCGCGCCGGCGGCGTCTGCTGCTGACGCCGACGCTGTCACCTCGACCCTCTCCACATCGCCGGAGATCGTGGCGGAGGACATTGCCGCGCGCATTAGGGAACTGGCGGACGACAAGTATGAGGGCCGCGGCCCTGGCGATCCGCAAGGCGAGAAAGCGGCTGACTGGATCGCGGCTGAGATGAAGCGCATCGGGCTCGCGCCGGGCAATCCGGACGGGACATACTTCCAGGTCGTGAAGATGGTGGCGCAGACGGCGGACCCGAAAACGTCATCCCTGAAGATCGCAGTTCCTGGCGGCAAGGCTTGGGACCTGAAGATGGGACCTGACGCCGTGTTCATCACCAAGGACCAGAAGAACAAGACCGTGTCGTTTACGGACTCTGATCTGGTGTTCGTCGGCTATGGCGTTGTCGCGCCGGAGGCCGACTGGAACGACTACGCAGGCGTCGACGTAAAAGGGAAGACGGTCGTGATGTTCGTCAACGACCCGGGCTTCGTAACCAACGATGACTCTCTCTTCAACGGCAAGGCCATGACGTACTATGGCCGCTGGACCTACAAGTTCGAGGAAGCGGCGCGGCAGGGCGCGACGGCGGCCCTGATCATCCATGAGGAAAAGCCCGCGGCGTATGGCTGGGGGGTGGTCGAAGGATCTTGGACCGGCGAGCAGGCCGATCTCGTGCGCAATGATGGCGGGGTGAGCCGGGCGAAGCTGGAGGGCTGGATACAGCTGAGCCACGCAACTGAGCTGTTCAAGGCAGCCAAGCTCGACATCGACAAGATGCGCGCGGCGGCCAACAAGCGCGGCTTCAAACCTGTGCCGATGACGGGGCTGAAGGCCTCGGCAACAATCAACCAGACAATCGACTTCAAGGAATCGCGCAACGTGATCGGAACCGTCAAAGGCTCCGAAGCGCCGGATGAGCATGTCCTGCTGATGGCGCACTGGGATCACCTGGGCAAAGGGGTAAGCGATGATCCAGATACGGACGTCATCAACAATGGCGCCGTCGACAACGCTACCGGCACGGCGGCGATCCTCGAGATCGGCGAGAAGATTGCGGCTGGGCCACAGCCGGAGCGGTCGGTGACTGTCCTGGCAGTGACGCTGGAAGAGTCGGGCCTGCTGGGCTCTGCATACTTCGGCGAGAACCCGCTCATGCCGCTGAAGAACATTGTCGGCGGCATCAATATCGATGCGATGCAACCGACAGGGATGGCGAAGGACTTGCTGGTGATTGGGGCCGGCGCCTCGCAGCTGGAAGATATGCTGAAGACTGTGCTGGCTGAATCCGGCCGTGCAATTCGTCCGGATCCATCGCCGGAGAACGGCTACTTCTATCGCTCTGACCATATCAGCCTCGCCAAAAAAGGCGTGCCGATGCTCTACCCAGACAGCGGCATCGACCTCGTGAATGGCGGAGTTGCGGCCGGCGAAGCGGCGGCCAAGGCCTATACCGACAATGCTTACCACAAGCCGGCAGACGAATACGACGACACCTGGGATGTCTCAGGCATCGAAGCTGACACGAAAGTCACGAATGAGGTGGTGACCCGCCTCGCAAACTCCGCTGACTGGCCCAACTGGTATGAGGGTAACGAGTTCAGGGCGCTCCGCGACGCGCAACGCACGGAATAGCCGATGGCCAGCATGCCGGCAGGCATCCGCACCTATCTCGACAATGCCTCGAGGGCTTCAGGCAAGTCCGAGAAGCAGATGCTGGCCGTGCTGTCTAAGTCTGGGCTCAAGACACATGGCGAGCTGCGCAGCCATGCGATGGAGGCGCTTGGCCTCGGGCATGGCCACCCGAATGCGCTGGCTGCCTGCTATCTGAAGCAGGAGTGGCAGTCGGGCGCGGCGGCGGTGAAGAAGGCTGCCCCCCAGAACAAGACGCCTGTGAAGAAGAAGTGACGCTTCTGGGCCTGCCGCCCACTAGAGCGCCAGCGTCATGAACCGGCTGAATGGATCGTCCTTGTAGTCGGCGAACGGGCCGCAGAAGCGGAAGCCAGCCTTCTTGTAAAGGCCGATGGCTGGATCAAAGGCTGGTGTTGAGCCGGTCTCGAGCCAGAGATGCTTCATTCTGGCGGCGCGCGCCTCGGAGAGAATATGCTCGAGCATCGCCCTGCCCGCACCGCGGCCGAGGAAGGCGTCAGCCACACGCATTGACTTGATCTCACCGCTTTCTCCATCGAGCCGTTTGAGAGCGCCCATCACGGCGATCTCCTCGTCGACCCAGCCGGTCCAGAAGGTAACGCCGGGCAGGCGCAGCTTGTCGACATCGAAGGCATGCACGCTGTCGGCCGGTGAGTTCGCGTGCATGCCTTCGAGATGACGACGCACGAGCGCCTGAGACTTCGATACGGTCAGATCATCGACGCGGAATTCGATGTCGTGCATGTATCTACATCCGCTCCGGCGTATCGATACCGATGAGG
>JBMOGP010000197.1:0-5250 GCA_049318285.1 Hyphomonadaceae bacterium | reverse complement strand
CGGCGGGCATTGCTGACGATCTTGCGCGCGGGCGGACCGTGGTGGTGAACGTGTCACGTGCGGTCGTGGCTGCTGCCCGCGGAAAGTTCGAGTTTGTCCAGGTCCTGAATATAACGGCGCCGCCCGAAGCGCTTGCCGCGCGGCTTGTTGCACGTGCACGCGAGACGGCGGACGATATCTCGCGACGGGTTGCGCGCGCCGGTCAATTCGCCCTGGCCGGAGACGATGTGCTGGAGCTGGTCAATGACAGCGACGTCGAGACGGGCGTGAGTCGGTTGGTTGAGGCATTGCGGGCGTCGTGACCTGACCGCCCGCCGAAACCATGGCCTGGCGCAAGCGCCCCCGATCAACCTCCGAATGCACTTCTGCCCAGCACAATGAAATCGCTGTCGCGATCCGGCTGAAAGAACAAGGCTAGACCGCCGAAAACATGGGGGCCTTCGTAGGCTGCGAAGTGCTGCTGCAGAGCCGCGAGCACGCGGGTGCGCTCGGCCTCTTCCCGGATGCGGCGGGTCAGCGTCATGTGAAACCGGAAATCCTCGAAAATCCAGGGATAGCCGAACGTGACCAGGCGCGCGTCCTGTTCCGGCGTCATCGCCGCGCGACGCCGGCGCGCCAGATCGAAATCCGACAGAGGCGCACGGAAATGATCGAAGCGCCGCACGCAATCCTCGTGGAGCAATCGCATCTCGGCTGAAGGCTCGGCGAGCGTGAAGGCGAGAAAATCGCCAAGAGCCGCGACCTTCACCGTGGCGCTGAACGGGCCGCGATTCCGGCAGTAGGTCTCCACCTCTGCCAGGAGCGCTTCGGCAGACTGATCTGCCGCCAGCTCGAATGGCGCCTTGAGCGTGGCGTGCCAGCCATAGTGGCGCGGGTCAGCTGTCAGCGCATCAAGGTCGAGCGATTCCATGCCGGCAATGGCTGGCCGTACAAGCGGCGTGTCCGTGTAGACGTCCCGGCCCAGCCACGCACTGGCCGCGCGGTAGAATTCATCCGCGGCGGCTGGAGCATAGTAAATTGCATAGCGCGCGGTCATGCGACGCGAACGCCCTCACGCCACACCATGCGGACTGTCGGCCAACGCTCCTTCGACATCGCGATACGGACGAGGTCGCCGCGCTGGCCCACCATGATCTCCCCGCGGTCCTGCAGACCGCACAGCCGCGCCGGGTTTGCCGCCACTGTGGCGATGGCGTCCGGAAGCGGCCAGCTGAAGGGCGGCTCGGCAAGCTGAAAGGCGGCGCGGACCATTGAAAGAGGTACATAATCCGATGTGAGGGCGTCGAGAAGACCCGCCGACGCGCAGTCACGCGCGCTGAGGTTTCCAGAATGCGAACCGCCCCGGACGAAGTTTGGCGCGCCCATGATCGTCTTCATGCCGAACTGGCGCGCCAGCTGGGCAGCCTCCATTGTCACTGGAAACTCGCTAGCAACGCAGCCATCGTCGCGGGATTCCTCGACATGCGCCGCCGTCATGTCATCATGGCTCATCAGGGGAATGCCTGCCGCGCGTGCAATTTCGACGATTGCACGGCGGTTCGCCGGTCCTGCTGCCTGATCTCGCCATTCGGTACGTTTTGCGAGCACCTCGTCCAGCTCGGCGCCCGTCTTGCCGCTGGCGATCATCCGCTCCCTGAAGTGCTGGACATTCGCCGTCTGGCGCTGGCCGGGTGTGTGATCCATTACGGACAAGAGGCGCAGGCGGGGATTGGCAAGCTGGGGCTCGACCAGCGTCATGAGATCGGGGTTGGTGATCTCGCAGCGAAGATGCAGCAGGTGTTCTGCCCGCAGAAATCCCTCGGCCGCTGCGGCGTCCATGCCCGCGATCATCGGGCCGAGTGCTTCCTTGCGATCCAGACCATCCTTGCGCCCGTGCAGGCTCAGGCTGTCGAACACCGTTGTGATGCCTGCAGTCGCACACTGGGCGTCATGGGCAAGAGCTGCGCCCATCGCATCCCACAGCGCGCCAGGCCGAGGCTGGTAGTGTTTCTCGAGATTGTCGGTATGCACATCGACAAGGCCCGGGATCAGAATGTCTTCACCAAGATCTTCGGCATGCTGGGAGGCCGATCTGGCGCTGTCGATCGCAACGATCATCCCGTTCTCGATGACGACATGCGCCGCCATCACGGATGCGGGCGTGACAACGCTTCGGCTGAAGAGGATGTTCTGACGCGCGCTCATGCTGCCGCCTTGAAATCGGATACCTGGAACAGGCGGGTGGCGACGGCATCCCGCACGTCAGCGTCGTGGAAGATGCCGATCATGGCCGTGCCCTTTTCGAGGGCCGCACGGATGAGGTCGACAACGATCGCGCGATTGGCCGCGTCCAGGGACGCAGTAGGTTCATCAAGCAGCAGGATCGGATACTCGCGGACAAATGATCTGGCGATGTTGACGCGCTGCTGCTCGCCGCCCGAAAAGGTCGCGGGGGGCAGGTCCCAATGCGCCTGCGGCAGTCTCAGGGCCTGTAACACCGCAATCGCACGCTCGCGGGCTTCGTCGGGATCAACGCCGTTCTCGAGAAGAGGCTCCATCGTGAGATCGAGCGTCGAAATGCGCGGGATCACGCGGAGAAACTGACTGACATATCCCAGGGTGCGCCGGCGGATCTCGAGCACCATGTGAGGCGCGGCCGACGTGATGTCGACATAGCGGCCATCATGCAGGACCTCGACGCGGCCCTGCGTCGGCAGATAATTTCCGAAAATCGTGCGCATCAGCGTCGACTTGCCGACGCCTGACTCTCCTGCCAGGACAACGCATTCTCCCGGCTTCACCGAGAGCTGCAGCCGGTCGAAGACTGGAATGCCGGCGCTGCCCTGATTGTGGAGCGTGAAGGTCTTGGCCAGTCCATCAACCAGGATGGCTGGTGCGCGATCATCCGGCGCGCTCTGAAATGCCATTGAGACCACCTAGATCTGGAGAACCGACGAGACGAGCAGCTGAGAATATGAATGCTGCGGATCATCGAGGACCTGGTCGGTCAGTCCTGACTCGACGACACGCCCGCCCTTCATCACCATCAGCCGGTCGGCCATGAGGCGGGCGACAGCCATGTCGTGGGTCACAAGGATCACAGCCAGATTGAGGTCGCGCACAAGCTCCCGCAGAAGGTCAAGGAGACGCGCCTGCACCGACACATCCAGCCCGCCCGTCGGCTCGTCCATGAACACCAGGCGCGGCTGATGGATAAGGTTCCGCGCGATCTGGATGCGCTGCTGCATGCCGCCCGAGAACGTGCGCGGCTTGTGGTCGATGCGGTTCAGATCGAGCTCCACACGCGACAGCCAGTCGATAGTCCCCTGCCGCATTTCGCCGTAATGACGGCGTCCAAGGTTCATCAGGGGTTCTGCAACATTGGCCCCGCCGGACACGCGCATTCTCAGCCCATCGCGCGGATTCTGATGCACGAAGCCCCAGTCTTCGCGCTGCATGCGGCGGCGATCAGGCTCGCTGAGCCCATACACCTCGACAAGACCATGCCGGCGTGCATCGAAGCGCACCGAACCGGATGTCGGCTCGAGATGACCCGACACGGCATTCAGCAGCGTCGTCTTGCCCGAGCCGCTTTCGCCGACAATGCCGAGAACCTCGCCTGCGCGGAGTTCAAACGAAACGTCCTCGCACCCGGTGATGCTCCCATAACGCTTCGTCAGCGCCTCGACCTGGAGCAGGGGGCTGGGTGTCGTGGCTGCCGAAACCGGGGG
This sequence comes from Hyphomonadaceae bacterium, assembly GCA_049318285.1. Classification (GTDB taxonomy): domain Bacteria; phylum Pseudomonadota; class Alphaproteobacteria; order Caulobacterales; family Hyphomonadaceae; genus UBA7672. Next base: position 1,540 of record JBMOGP010000197.1, on the reverse strand, counting down.
GATGGAAGGTGAATGCGCAAGCGACGTCATCTTGCCTTCTCCTCCGGCCCGTCAGTATCGATCTGATCAAGTGTGTGGCCTGCCATCACGCCAGCATGGCCATGCGCGCGACGTTCCCCACAGAAGTGACTGTCAGAGCAGACGAACATCCGCTGGCCTGCGTCATCGAGAACCACTTCATCGAGGTAGGAGCCTTCGGCGTCGCAGAGGGCGCACCGTTCTTCCCATGTCTGAATCTCGAAGGGATAGTCCTCGAAATCGAGGCTGCGAACCTGCGTGAAAGGGGGCACCGCATAGATCCGCTTCTCGCGTCCGGCGCCGAACAACAGGATCGCCGGACAATTGTCCATTTTCGGGTTATCGAATTTGGGGATCGGCGAAGGAGACATGAGATAGCGTTCATCGATCATCACCGGGTAGCCTGCGGTCGCGGCGATCCGGCCGAACGCTGAAATGTTCTCGTACAGCGAGACGTACTGCAGCCCATATTCCTCGTAGGCATGCATCGCCCGTGTTTCCATCTCCCTCGGCTCAAGTCCGCGCAGCGGTTCGGGCTGCGGCACCTGAAAGATCATCACCTGTCCGGCGGTCAGCGTGTGCTCCGGTATGCGGTGGCGCGACTGGATGATGGTCGCTTCAGTCGTGTTCTCCGTTGTTGCAACATCTGCAACTGTTGCGAAGAACCGGCGGATGGAGACAGCGTTGGTGGTGTCGTCTGCTCCCTGGTCGATGCATTTGAAGACATCGTCGGGGCCGATGATCGAAGCGGTAAGCTGAATTCCACCCGTTCCCCAGCCATAGGGCACGGGCATCTCGCGCGATCCGAAGGGCACCTGATAGCCGGGGATGCACAACGCCTTGAGAATGGCGCGGCGGATCATGCGCTTGGTCTGTTCGTCAAGGTATGCGTAGTTGTAGTAGCGTTCGGGCGAGCCCGCCTGCGTCGTTATGGCCGGTTCATTCGCGATCGTCATTCGGCTGCGACCTTCTGAACGCTCTGCTGCTCCTGGGACTTCGCCTGCGCGGCCAGAAAGTCCTTCCGAAGCCGCCGCAAGAACTGAAGGTCGGCCTGGAAATCGACATAGTGCGGCAGCTTGAGATGCTGCACGAAGCCCGACGCTTCCACATTGTCGGAATGATAGAGCACAAACTCCTCGTCACGACAGGGCGCGTTGATTTCTTCACCAGCCTCTCGCGCCCGCAGCGACCTGTCCACGATCGCCATGCTCATCGCCTTGCGCTCGCAATGACCGAAGGTGAGGCCGTATCCCCGCGTATACTGCGGCGCCTGCCCGTCGGCAGAGGCAAAGTCGGACAGCATCACGCATTCCGTGAGCGTGATTTCGCCAATCTCGATCGGAAAGCCAAGTTCATCCGGCACGAACGATACGCTGGCTTCACCCAGCCGGATCTCGCCGCACAGCGGATGCGTCGATCCCCAGCCACGTTGCGAGGAATAGGCAAGGCTGAGCAGGAACCCTTCATCGCCGCGGGCCAGGGCCTGGAGCCTCTGATCCCGTCCGGCAGGAAACGCCATCGG
>JBMOGP010000196.1:0-5256 GCA_049318285.1 Hyphomonadaceae bacterium | reverse complement strand
GGCCCAGCGGGTTTAAGCTCGATCACCCCGTTCGACTTCACGGTCGCGATCATTTCATCTCCCAGCTGGGCATTCGCCTCGCCGAGAAGGTCTTTCGGGAGCAGGACGCCCTGAGAGTTTCCGATCTGCCGGATTTTGAGACGGGTCACGGCCAGGCTCCTGATTGCGGAGCGCATGTTATAACATGGGATTCTGGGGCAACCAAGGAGGCTCACCCCGTGCAGTTCCGCGTGCTCGGCGGACCCTACGATTCCGCGGAAGCCGCCTTCTCCGCCAGACGCGCCTTCAGGCGTTCGCTGGCTATCGCCTTCACCGACTCCGAACGCAGCTGCCGGCAGGCGGCGAGTACAGCTCGGCCGCGGGGCGTGCGGATGGGGCTCGCGGAACCGATACGATTGAGCAGTCTGGCGAAGCCCTCGATCGTTTCCCGGTCAGAGCATTCCTGGTGCGTATCCGGCTAAGGGTTGAACGATGAGGTAGATGTTCGTGGCAGTGATGCTCACGGCTCGATTGCGGGCCGCGCCCCGGGCGCGCGCTGACTCTGGCGGTCCGCGCGCCCGAAGCGCTCCGTATGAGGCTGACGCTCTCAGCCTCATCTTTGGCCGCTGACTTGGCCGGTCATTTATTCACGCGAGCTTCTATCAGTATTGCAATGATATCTGAGAGTCAGATCGCTCTTGAGCTGATTTCTGACCGACAATTTGGCCGATACTTTGGCCGGTTCGAGGGCCGGGTCGTGAGGCTTTTCGGCGGAATGGGGCGCTGTTCGATCGTGGGCGTCAGCTGCAGACGATCAGGCGACAAGACAGGCCCGACAAACGGATCGAACCTCGTCGCGGCGATCCCTGCCCCATGTCCGTGGCGCGTGGTTGGCCGGTTGCGAGCTCGGGCACGCACGCGCGGCTCGTACGATCGCTCAGCTGACGGCTCATTGTGGATCGCAAGAATCTCGTCCATCGACAGCAGGACGGGCGCGGTCAGTTTTGCGAGTGCCCGAAGAACTCTGCGGCACGCATGCTATCGCAAGGCGACGGAGGCGCTCATCGCCGTGGCCAATCGACCGGCCTGATGAGGACGCGGACTTGCGGCAACGGCGCGATTGTCCTCGCACGAGGCTCGATTGTCCAGCGCGCCGACTAAGCGGCGGAACATGTCGCCTCGCCCATCGTTGTTGGCAGCGCGCCAGTATAATCTGGCCGCTTTGTCATCCCGTTCCCGGGAAAGGCTCCCCATGCGCATGACCCTGCTGACCGTGGGCGGCTTTGCCGCCCTTCTTTTCGTTTCAGGCTGCGCCAACGGCGTCGGCATGTTCGGCAAGGACGACTATGTGGTGACGTCCGCGACGCCGGACGCAGTGACGCTTCGCTTTCGCGAAGGCGATCTGAACAAGGCAACAGCCCGCGCCCAGGCACACTGCAGCCAGACGGGCAGGACCGCAGAAATGGTGAATGTATGGCCTGCAGACGGGGAAAGCATGGGAACATTCCGCTGCGTCTGATTCAACGCAGGAAGGCGCGCTTCAGGCGCCGGCTTCCTTCTCCGCCAGCCGCGCCTTGAGGCGCTCGCTGGCTTTTTCCTTCACCGACTCCGAACGCAGCTGGCCGCAGGCGGCGAGGATGTCGCGGCCGCGCGGCGTGCGGATGGGGCTCGCGTAACCGGCACGGTTGAGCACCTCGGCGAAGGCTTCGATCGTATCCCAGTCGGAGCATTCGTAATTCGTGCCCGGCCACGGGTTGAACGGGATCAGGTTGATCTTGGATGGCACGCCCTTCAGCAGGCGCACGAGATCCTTCGCTTCGGCCAGCGTGTCGTTGACGCCCTTGAGCATGACGTATTCGAAGGTGACGCGCTTCGCGTTCGAAAGGTCCGGATAGGCGCGGATGGCGTCGAAGAGTTCCCTGAGGTCGTACTTCTTGTTGAGCGGCACGAGTTCGTCCCGCAGGTCGTCATTCGTGGCGTGCAGGCTGATGGCGAGCATGGCGCCGGTCCGCTTGCCAAGCTCGGGGATTTTCGGCGCGACGCCTGCCGTGGAAACAGTGATACGGCGTTTCGAGATCGATATGCCATCGCCATCGCCGATGGTCTCGAGTGCCTCGACCACATTGTCGAGATTGTAGAGCGGCTCGCCCATGCCCATGAAGACGATGTTGGTCAGGCGGCGGTCGCCGATGTTGAGCGGGCGCTCGGCCGTGGGCCATTCCTCCAGCGCGTCGCGGGCGACCATGATCTGGTTCACGATCTCGGCGGCAGACAGGTTGCGCACCAGCTTCTGCGTGCCGGTGTGGCAGAAGGAGCATGTCAGCGTGCAGCCGACCTGGCTGGAGACGCAGAGTGCGCCTGCCTTGCCGACATCGGGGATGTAGACGCATTCGGCTTCGACATTCGGGCCATAACCGATGAGCCATTTGCGCGTACCGTCGACGGAGGTCTGCGCCATCGCGATGGGCGGGCGTTCGAGGACGAATTTTTCGCCGAGCTGGGCACGGAGTTCCTTGGCGACGTCGGTCATCTTCGCAAAGTCGGTGACGCCGTAATGGTAAATCCAGCGCCAGAGCTGGGTCGCGCGCATGCGCGCCTTCTTTTCCTCGACGCCAGCGGCGATCATCGCCTGGCGCAGGCCTTCGCGCCCGAGCCCGGCAAGGTTCGAGACAGCCAGCGAAGGCGGCTTGCGGGAAAGATCGAGTTCGACGGACATTTGCGGGGCTCATACCTCAAACCGGCAGATCACGCGATACCCCGGCGGCTGTCAGGGATTGTAGGCAGGGCGGGCGCTACCTGCAGAGCGAGCGGGCCTTGTCGATCGCCTCGCGCGACCCCTTGAGCGAGAAGTGATAGGCGGTGCGGGCATCCTTGACCGAGGCCGCTTCAACGCGGAGCTCGGACCCCTTCTTGAGGGCCTCGACCAGCGCGCTGTCGCGATTGTCCTTCACGAACGCCTCGGAGCCAGCGGCGTACATCGCGAAGCGCTCGCGGCCGATGACGGCGGCGGGGGCAATGTCGGAGCGCAGATCGTAGCCGACACGCAGGCTCGGCTGGTTGGACGCTGCGCCCGATTTCCAGGCGGTGACATAGAAGACGACCTCGCCATGCTCGGTCGATTTAGGCGCCTTGTCGGAGGCTTCGACCGTGGCAAAGCAGATCATCTGGCGCCCCTCACCTTGCGTGTAGACGCGCCAGTCGTTGAAGCGGCCGATCGCCTTCGATTGCGCGAGGGCGGGGACCGCCGCAAGCAGGCTCGCAGCCAGGGGCAGGATCAGCGCGAGGCGCAGTTTCATCAAGATCTCCGGTCCGCCTGCAGCATAGAGCTGATTACGGATGAAATTTGACGCAAGGCTTAATGAGCGCAGTGCCGGATGCACGCTGCAGGCGCCTCGGAGCACGCCCTCGTCCTTCGAGACAGCCTTCATCCCCCATCAGGATGAGGGGTTTCAAACAGTCGGTCATGCCCTATCGCGGCGCGCGTTTCGCAAGAATGCGCTGCAGCGTGCGACGGTGCATGTTGAGGCGGCGCGCGGTTTCCGAAACGTTGTGGTTGCAGAGTTCGTACACGCGCTGGATGTGTTCCCAGCGGACGCGGTCGGCCGACATGGGGTTCTCGGGCGGCTCGGGACGATCCGAGCGGCCGGTCAGCAGCGCGTTGACGACATCGTCAATGTCGGCGGGCTTGGGCAGGTAGTCGATCGCGCCGGCCTTCACCGCGGCGACGGCGGTGGAGATGGCTCCATAGCCGGTGAGGATCACGGCGTGGCTGTCCTCGCGCAAGCTGTGCAGCGCCTCGACGATTTCGAGACCGGTGCCGTCCTCGAGCCGCAGATCGACAACGGCGAAGGCGGGCGCGAGCTTCTTCAGCTGTTCGCGCGCCTCGGCGACCGAGCCCACAGAGATCACATCGAAGCCGCGCTGCGCCAGCGCGCGGGTGAGACGCGTACGAAACGGTGCATCATCGTCCAGAACCAGCAGCGTCTTGTCTTCGAGCGCTGCAATTCTGGGATCGGCTTCGACCTGGTCTTCCAAAGGCTGTCTCCCGGCATGGCCGATACGCGAGGTATCGACAGGGGCAATATAAAGAGTGCGGCGAAATAGACCAATGCAGCGAATTCTGTCCAGCTTCTCAAAGGCTTCCGCAAGACAGTAACGCGTCGATCAGGGTTCCGCCCACCCCTCCGGCGCCTCGATCGCCGAACGCGGCCAGACGATCCGGATGACAGCCCCCCTGGCAGGAAGCTGGCGGTTATAAGGGGTTACGCGCGCACCCGTGCGTTCCAGCAGGGTGCAGGCGATGAAGAAACCGAGCCCCATTCCCCCGCCCCGCTGCTCGATCCGGCGCTCGGAAAAATATGGCTCGCCCAGCTTGGCGAGCACGGAGGACGCAAAGCCCGGACCATCGTCAGTGACATAGATGCGCACTTCATCGTCCGACCAGCGCGCAGTCACGGAGACTTCCTTCGCCGCAAAGCTGGCGGCGTTCTCGATAAAGGCCCCCAGGGCGTGGATGATTTCCGGCTTTCGGATGACATCAGGCGGACGATTCCCCTCGCCTGCGCGGCCAGCAAGCGGGGAACAGGAGCATTGCACACGAATGCCTGAGCCCTGGTGCGGCTCGGCGGCTTCCTCGATCAGCAATGGCAGCGTTGCGCGGGCCATGGCCGCGTCGGTCATGTGGCGGCGCTCGGAGATCTGCCGCAGGATCGTGCGGCAGCGTTCGGCCTGCTCGATGATGAGTTCCACATCCTCGCGCGCAGGATGACCCGGCTTCACGCTGCGGCCCAGCTCGCGGGCGGCAAGATGGATGGTCGCGAGCGGGGTGCCGAGCTCGTGCGCAGTAGCCGCGGCGAGCGCGCCCAGCGCCGACAGCTGCTGTTCGCGCGCGAGCACGGCCTGCACCGCGTCGAGGGCGGAGACGAGATGAGACTCGTCGCGGCCCGTGCGCCAGGCGGACACGGTGAAGAAGACCAGGCCGATGGCGACGGCTGCAAGCTGGCCTGCCTGGTAGAGTGGCGGGATGTCGAGCGGCGGGTCTGCGACCCATGGCAGGCTGAGCCCCCAGACCCACATGCCGGCGCAGCAGACCAGCGCGAGCAGCGCAAGCGCTCCCGCATAGGCCGGCAGCAGGCGCGAGGCCCCGACGGTGACAGGCGCGAGGATCATCAGGAGGAAAGGATTCTCGAGGCCGCCGGTGAGCCCGATCAGGACTGAGACCTGCACCGTGTCGAATGCGAGCTGGCCTGCAGTCTCCGCCGGCGAGGACAGGTGCTG
>JBMOGP010000195.1:0-5266 GCA_049318285.1 Hyphomonadaceae bacterium | reverse complement strand
GCGTTCATCACCTTGGTCCAGGCGGCGACGAAGTCCTTCACGAACTTCTCCTTCGCATCGCTTGCGCCGTAGACTTCGGCGAACGCACGAAGCTGCGAGTGCGAGCCGAAGACGAGGTCGGCGCGGGTGGCGTGCCACTTCACGTCGCCAGACTTGCGATCGCGGCCTTCGAACATGTTGTCGTTTCGGTCTTCCACGGCTTCCCACTTCGTGCCCATGTCGAGCAGGTTCACGAACCAGTCGTTGTTCAGCGTACCGGGTGTCTTCGTGAGCACACCGAGCTTGTCGTCGCCGACCTGCAGAACGCGCAGGCCGCCGATCAGCACGGTCAGCTCCGGACCGGTCACGCCAAGCAGCTGGGCGCGATCGACCAGGTGGTCCTCGATCGCCATGATCGGTTTGCGCACATAGTTGCGGAATCCGTCCGCCTTGGGCTCAAGCCAGGCAAAGGATTCGACTTCCGTCTCTTCCTGCGTGGCGTCGGCGCGGCCCGGCGCGAATGGAACCTTGATGTCGACGCCGGCCGACCTGGCCGCCTTCTCGATCGCAACCACGCCGCCGAGCACGATAAGGTCGGCGAGCGAGACCTTGCTCGCGCCGAAGTCCTTCTGGACACCTTCAAGTGCGGCGATGACCTTGGTCAGCTGAGCCGGCTTGTTGACTTCCCAGCTCTTCAGGGGCGCTAGGCGAATGCGCGCGCCGTTGGCGCCGCCGCGCTTGTCGGAACCGCGGAAGGTCGAAGCAGAGGCCCACGCTGTCTCAGCGAGTTCACGAACCGAAAGGCCTGTCGCGGCGATCTTTCCCTTGAGTGCGTCGATATCGGCAGTCGAGATCGTTGAAGCAGCTCCCGAGATCGGGTCCTGCCAGATCAGTGTTTCCTTCGGAACAAGTTTGCCCTTGTAGAGCGACTTCGGGCCCATGTCGCGGTGGGTCAGCTTGAACCACGCGCGAGCGAAGGCGTCGGCGAATTCAGCCGGGTTGGCGAGGAAGCGGCGCGAGATCTTCTCGTAGGCCGGGTCCATGCGCATCGCCATGTCAGCCGTGGTCATCATCGGCTGGTGCATTTTGGTCGGATCCGCGGCGTCGACGACGTTGCGGCCAGCCTCGCCCTTGGGCTTCCACTGGTGGGCGCCAGCGGGAGACTTCGTCAGCTCCCACTCGAAGCCAAACAGGGTTTCAAGATAGCCCATGTCCCACCTGGTGGGGTTCGGCTTCCAGGCGCCTTCGATGCCGGACGTGATCGTATCACCCGCCATGCCGCTCTCGAACGAGTTGATCCAGCCAAGGCCCTGCAGGTGGATTTCGGCGCCTTCCGGTTCCTTGCCGACATGGCTTTCCGGACCGGCGCCATGGGCTTTGCCGAAGGTGTGACCACCAGCGACCAGCGCGACGGTCTCCTCGTCGTTCATGGCCATGCGCTTGAAGGTTTCGCGGATATCGCGGGCAGACAGCAGCGGATCGGGATTGGCGTCCGGTCCCTGCGGGTTGACGTAGATAAGGCCCATCTGGACCGCGCCGAGATCGCCGTGCAGTTCGCGCTCGCCAGAGTAACGGCTCGCGGGATGCTTGGAGTCTGCGAGCCAGGCGTCTTCCGCGCCCCAGTTCACATGCGTCTCGGGCTCCCAGACGTCGGCGCGGCCGCCGCCGAAGCCGAACACCGGACCGCCCATCGACTCGATGGCGACATTCCCGGTCAGGATCATGAGGTCAGCCCATGACAGCTTTGCGCCATACTTCTGCTTGATCGGCCAGAGCAGGCGGCGCGCCTTGTCGAGGTTGCCGTTGTCTGGCCAGGAATTGAGCGGCGCGAAGCGCTGCTGCCCGCGACCACCGCCGCCACGCCCATCGCCCGTGCGGTATGTGCCGGCCGCGTGCCAGGCCATGCGGATGAAGAACGGCCCATAGTGGCCATAGTCAGCCGGCCACCAGGACTGGCTGTCGAGCATCAGCGCCTTGAGGTCTTTCACGACCGCGTCGATATCGAGGCTCTCGAACTCCTTGGCATAGTTGAAGCCGGCGTCCATCGGGTCCGAGTCGGGCGTGTTCTGGTGCAAGGCACCAACGTTGACCTGATTTGGCCACCAGTCGCGATTTTGCCTGCCGCGCGCATGGGGGACTGGGCATTTACCGGTGTCATCGGCCATCGAGTTTCTCCTGTGAATCGCCCAGATCGGCTAAGCGGGCGGCTTTTATCGGTTTCGAATTAGAACCATTCCAAAAACTGCGCAAGGTCAGGTGGGCACAATTCAGCGTCAGCGGGGAAGCCGGACAGCAGGAACGGACGACAGCGCCCGCTTGTCGCGGATCGTCGCGAGTGTTTCGAGCACATAGGCGCCCGGGGCCGGCGCGTTCTTCTTGAGCGTGCGAGGCGGGGTTACCTGATAGCCCGAGCGTTGCCTGAGCCAGTCGGCCCAGAGCGGCCACCAGGAGCCGGAATGCTCCTTAGCATAGGCCATCCAGCCATCGCTGGTGGGCGGGAGGACGTCGCTGATCCAGTAGCGGTACTTGCTGGCTGCCGGCGGGTTGACGACGCCGGCGATGTGACCGCTATCCGCGAGCAGAAAGGTGACGTCGCCCCTGAAAAGCTTGACGCCCTTGTAGACGGACGCGAAGGGCGAGATGTGGTCCTTGCGTGCGGCGTGGATGAAGGTCGGCGTCGGAACGCGGCCGAGATCTACTTTCGCGCCCTCGACTTCGAAGGAGCCTTTCGCCAATGCGTTTTCAAGGTAGAGGCGGCGCAGGCTCGTGACGTGTAGCGGGCCCGGCAGGTTGGTCTGATCGGAGTTCCAGTAGAGAAGGTCGAATGCCTTCGCCTCGTGGCCAAGCAGATAGCGGTCCTCGACATAGCGCCAGATCAGGTCTTCGGGCCGCAGCAGGTTGAATGCATCCCGCATCGCCTCGCCCGGCATGACGCCGCCTGCCTCGGCGATCATCTGTTCAATGCCGCCGATGGAGGCATCGTCGATGAACAGCCCAAGATCGCCTGGCTCGGAGAAGTCCGTCTGGGCCGCAAGCAGCGTAAGCGACGCCATGCGTACGTCGTTCTCATCAGCCAGCCGCGCTGCGAGGATCGACGCGAGCGCGCCGCCAACGCAGTAGCCTGCCACGTTGACCGGGGCCTTATGCTTGGCATGGACCCAGTCGAGCGCCGCGCGACCGCCAAGCTTGAGATAATCGTCCCAGCCAAAATCCTTCGTCTCGTCATCAGCCGAGCGCCATGAGACTATGTAGACGGTGAATCCCTGATCGCGCAGCCAGGCAACCATCGAGTTTGCGGGCGTCAGGTCGAGCACATAGTATTTATTGATCCATGGCGGGAAGATCAGGAGCGGGCTCGCGTGCACGGTCTTTGTCGTGGCCTTGTACCTGATCAGTTCGATCAGCGGGTTCCTGAGTACGATCTCGCCCGGTGTGACCGCAAGGTTGCGGCCTGGGGCGAAGGCGTCAGGATCGGACTGAGTGACGGACAGCCGCCCCCCGCCGGCATTGAAATCGTCCTGCAGCTGCGCGAGGCCTTTCTGGATCGACTGGCCATCGGACTCAAACAGTGCCTTCAGCGCCTTCGGGTTGCCCACCAGCATGTTCGACGGCGCCATGGCTGCTGTCGCTTGCCGGATGAAGAAGGCGGCGCGGCGGCGTTCGGTCTCGGTGAGGTCTGGCGCATTCCAGGCAAGGCTCTCGGCCCAGCCGGATGAAGCGAGGAATACGCGGCGCACGAAATCGAAGAACGGGTTCTCGCGCCAGGCTGGGTCGGCGAAACGCGAGTCGGCATCGCCGTCGATGGACGGCATGCCCGCGGACATCTCCTGCATCGCCTGAGTGTGGCGGCCGAAAAGGTCCATCTGCGCTTCGTTGAAAGCTTCCGGCTTCTTGGAATAGGAGTCTACAAGCGCCTTGAAGGCCGATGCTGCGGCCTCGAGTTCCAGCTTCCGGGGAGCGGCCGCTGCCCCTGCGATCCGCGTCATGTCTGAAAGTTCACGGCTGAGATCGGCGATCTTCTGCCCGAGACGCGCGAAGCTGACGTCGGCAATATCCTCGCCCTTTGGCGCGATTTCCCCTGACTTGTCAGGGTCTGCAGGAGGTTTGCCCCCGATCTCGTTCATTCCGGCAATCATCTCATCTGCCGGCGGCGGCTGAAACTGCCGCTCGCCAAATCGAATGACTTTCCCTAGGTAGTAACTGAAACAAGCGCAATCGCGGGTCGTCACGACCCCGCCCTGGAAGGATCGGATGTACCGCCGCCTCGCGATCATGGCAGGACTGGTCGGCCTGACGCTGAGCGCAGGCTGCGCGAACATCATGGAGCAGTCGGCCATTTCGCAGATCGCCCCGGAGTGGTTCGAAGAAAAGGCCGTCGAAGTGAAGGGTGAAGGCTATCCCGAACTCGCCGATATCCCCGATGTCCGTCCTGTTGACGGGTCCGTGGCCGAGTGGAAACGTCAAGCTGACACGCTGAAGGCTTCGGCTGATCAGCTGGAAGCAATTCCAGCAGGATCGGGAGCGACGCGCACGCCGGAGGAAATCCGAGCTATGGCGGCGCGGTGGCGCGCCCTGGCCGAGGGGACGGCCGTTCCGCCCGACGGAACGAGCAATCAGTAGCTGACTTCCTGCGGTCGAATTTTCCCGATAGCTGCCGGTCTGAACCGGCTTTAGAAACTGATTTGCCTTGCTTCCGGTGATTCCGGCGCGGGGCCGGAGACAGGTGAACCGACATGATGTTGGATTTCCACAAGATCAGGCGCTTGCCGCCTTACGTGTTCGAACAGGTTAACGTCACCAAGGCCGGACTGCGTGCGGGCGGGGCAGACGTGATCGACCTCGGCATGGGCAACCCTGACCTGCCGACGCCGCCGCATATCGTGGAGAAGCTGCGCGAGACGGCGCTGAACCCCGACGTGCACGGCTACTCCGCCTCGCGGGGCATCATGGGGCTGCGGAAGGCGCTGGTCGGCTATTACGGACGCCGCTTTGGCGTGAAGCTTGATCCGGCGAAGGAAGTGGTCGTCACGCTGGGGTCGAAGGAAGGCTTCGCCAACCTCGCACAGGCGATCGCGGCGCCGGGCGACACCATCATCGTGCCGAACCCGTCCTATCCGCTGCATTCATTCGGCTTCATAATGGCCGGCGCCAGCATCCGCTCGGTCGAGGCGCATTCGCCGGAGCAGTATCTCTCCAATCTCGGACGCGCCGTTCGTCACTCGATCCCGTCGCCCACCGCGATGGTGGTCTGCTATCCGGCGAATCCGACCGCGCAGGTGGTCGATCT
>JBMOGP010000194.1:0-5302 GCA_049318285.1 Hyphomonadaceae bacterium | reverse complement strand
TCAGAAAACCTTCTGACCGAAGGCTGTTTAGAAGTCCATCCTTCCTGCTCCGCCAAGTTGTTTTCTGCAACTTTCCCTACCTTGACGCCACCTTTCGCAAGGCGTTGATCTGATTGAGATTTTCAGATCCGCGGCGTACTAAGGTGATCGGGGAAGCCTCTACCCATCGGGTCACCGACCTCGCAGAGACTGCAACTTTCTCAGGACCTCCTGACTGAGCAGGCTTGAAAAACTCCGCCGAATCAAGCGCTTGGCGATCACCGTGGACTGCTGATGATCCGTACCGAGGTCGAAAAAGTCAGGAGCTTTGCTTCTGTCAAACGGGGCATACCGGCTTCGAGCAGAGCAGATTCAAGTACACCTCTTCACTTCGCGCCCACCGCGGCATCCAAGCGGGCTTCGCGTCTTCTTGGACTTGCAGTTAGGCCGGGTTGATCATGCGGACCATGTTCAGTTCATCGTAGTACACGCCGTCGACTCGCAGAGCTCGTGGCATGCGACCGACTTCCACGAAGCCAACGCTCTGATACAGGCCCACGGCCGCGTGGTTCGAAGCGGTCACTGAAAGTGTGATTTGCTCCACGCCGTCCCAGGCTGCTGCGCAAGCGATCGCATTCAGCATGAGTTGAAGACCTACGCCCTGCCTTCGAGCCGTGGGCGTCACGTACATACTTCGAACGAACGCGATGTGACGTTCCTTGACCGACTGCTCACGGCCGACACCCACGACTCCCACCAATTCAGCGTCATTGAAGCACCCCAAGAACTTGCGTTCCGGCGAGCCTACAAGGTGCGCCACGATCTGCGGGTCCGTGCGGGAGTGTTCTTCCTCGTAACTCGATCCGAAGGAGGTCGGACTCTCCCGGAGTCCGAACAGGCGCAGGGCTTGAAACGCAGAAGCATGGTCATCGTTCAGAGCTTGGATGATCATCGGTGATCACGCCAACGCTTCCCGCACCACGTCTGGGTGCTTGCTGGCGATGCGAATCAAGGCCTGGGCCGCTCCCGAAGGAGACCTGCGCCCCTGCTCCCACTCCTGCAGCGTCCGCTTGGAGATGCTCAGAGCCGCCGCAAACTCAGCCTGCGATAGGCCCGTGCCCTGGCGTGCAAGCGCCACCTCGTTCGGCGCCACCTCGGTACTCCTCGCGAAGTTGCGGGCCTTCATCTCGCGAACCGACTGCAGCAGTTTCATCCCGAGCGATTCCTCGCCCGTTGCAGTTTTAACCTTCTTGCTCGATGCCATCTTCCAGTTCCTTTCGAATCATGCGCAGGATGTGGCCAGGAATCGTGTCGCGCGCCGACTTCGGGTAGACGAGCAGCATGCAGAGTTCCCCGGCGGCCAGTCGTGTGAAATAGATGACCCGGACGCCGCTGCTCTTTCCGGTGCCGGGCCGCGACCATCGGACCTTCCTGCAGCCGCCGCTGTCCTTGATGACGGCGCCGGCTTCCGGCTCACCCGCGATCCACCCAAAGAATTCGAGCCGCTCCTCGGTTGACCAGAGCTTGCACCACGCGGGGCTTCGCTGTTTCTGGTGATGCCGATGCGGCCGACTCAAGCCGCCTGCAGCTTCAGCGCCCTGACGCTCGACAGAGCCTTCGAAGCCTTCGCGGCCTGCCTGGCCTGCCACAGGTCATAAGCGGCCTGCTGGGCCAGCCACACTTCAGCTGCGCCTCCGTGATCCCGGCCGAGCCAGCGTTCGATGCGCAGTGCCATTGCCGGGCTGATGGCGGCCCGTCCATTGAGAACCTTGGAGAGCGTCGTGCGGTCCACGCCCAACTGGGCGGCTGCTTCGCTCACCTGCAGGCTCAAGGCCGGCAGGACGTCATCGCGCAGCGTCAGGCCGGGGTGGGGGGGGTTGAACATGGAAGTCATGTGAACCTCAGTGTTAATCCTGGTAGTCGACCAAGACTGCATCGCCGTTTTCGAACAAAAAGGTCAGGCGCCAGTTGCCGTTGACGCTGACTGACCCGTTCCCCGACAGGCTGCCCTTCAAAGGATGCCAGTCCCAGCCAGGGCGATTCATGTCTTCGGGCCTCGTGGCGGCATCCAGTGCAGACAGTTGTCGGGCCAGGCGAGGCGCATGCGCGGCCTGGATGCCGGCTCGAGACTCCGAGAGGAAGAAGCGCTCGACCCCTTTGTGCCGGAAGCTCCTGATCAAGATGAGATTGTAGCGCGTGGCGCCACACGCAGCAAGGGAACGAAAATGTGAATCATGCTCGAATCTCCTCCGTACTCCATGACGGAAAACCTCCTGACCGGGGACTGTTTGCAACCCCATCACTGAGGCCTCATTGCATGTCCGGATGACGTCTGACGAGCAGGAACCGGTCAGCCTGGAACCAGTGAATCATGCTCACGTAGCCCATGTCGTAGTAGACGGAGATGCCCCGAAACGGGCTGGTACCGGGGCCCGCCCCGACGAACATCTGGGCCGAGAGGGTGCGTTTCGGCCTGGAACCGATGATCGCCGCCACCTGCTCCTCGGATGCCTTCTGAGGGTGCCACGGAATGCTGTCGAGCGTGCCCCGCACGTAGTCCAGTTCTTCCCGGGTGAGACCGAGTTGGTCCAGCGGGCCCGATTCGCAGCTCGTCAAGGGTTCGGCGCCGCATTTCCACCACTTGCCGTCACTGCGAGATACGGAGGCGCGAATGATCGTGGAGTTCTCGGTTGGGCCGGCCGCCTGCGCGAGCTGAGAGACAAGGGTCAGGACGATTGCGAAGAGTCGGCGCATGGGATCGAGTCCTGAATTCCGAGACAGGTTGTTTGCGCGGGGAAACGACTTGTCGGTTCGCGTTGCGGGCCGTTCAAAGCGTAGCGTGCGGCTCACCGACGCGCAACAGCAGGTGGCGGAACGATTCCAGGTCGTTCGAATTCCTGACCCAACCAGCTCGGAAGACCTCTTCATTGAGAGCTTTTGCAAGTCCATCGCACTGGCCACAAGAAGAGGGTGTCCGACTCGAGCCAGCACGCCGTGCGCCCCGAGCTTGAGCAAAGGCGGATACTCACTTGCCGCAACCTGGTCGACCATGCCCTGCTGAAGAGGGCAATCCATCCGAAGACACCGTCCCGGGAGTGGTTGCCAACCGTTGACAGGAAGACACCCATGAGCACCCCGGACCACTCGATCTTCGATGCCGGCGACGTCGTGCTGCAAAGCGGCCGCACCTTTCCCTCGATGCGGATCGCCTACAAGACCTACGGCACGCTGGCGCCCGATCGCGGCAACGTGATCGTCTATCCGACCTCGTTTTCGGCACAGCATCACGACACCGAGTGGCTCGTGCGGCCCGACAGCATCCTCGATCCGTCTCGCTACTTCATCATCGTTCCGAACCTGTTCGGCAATGGCCTGTCGTCCTCGCCGTCGAATACGCCCTGGCCGTTGACCGGACACCGGTATCCCGATGTCACCTATCACGACGCGGTGCGCGTGCAGCAGCGGCTGCTGGCCGAGGTGTTCGGCATCCAGCGCGTGAAGATGGTCTACGGCTGGTCGATGGGCGGCATGCAGGCCTATCACTGGGCGGTGGCCTTTCCGGAGCTGGTCGAGCGCATCGCGGTGGTCTGTGGCTCGTCGCGATGCGCGCCGCACAACGCGGTGTTCATCGAGGGCGTGCGTGCGGCACTGCAGGCCGATCCCACCTTCATCGACGGCGCGTTCACCGGCCGCCCCGTGCGCGGTTTCCGGGCCATGGGCCGCATCTATGCCGGCTGGGCGCTGTCGCAGACCTTCTATCGCGAGCAGACCTGGCGCGCGCTGGGCTTCAGCTCGCAGGAGGATTTCCTGGTTCGCAGCTGGGAACACACCTTCTCGCGCCGCGACCCCTGCGACCTCCTCGCGCAGCTCTGGACCTGGCAGCACGGCGACATCTCGGCCCACGCAGACTTCAACGGCGACCTGGCCGCGGCATTGCGATCGATCCGTGCCAAGGTGCTGCTGATGCCGGGTGATCACGACCTGTATTTCCAGGTCGAGGACAACCGGCTGGACCTGGCGCACCTGCGCGACGCCGAACTGCGACCGATTCCGTCAATATGGGGTCATCGCGCCGGCAATCCGGCGGCCAACCCGGTGGATGCGGCCTTCATCGCCAAGGCGGTTCGCGAGCTGCTCGCGGCGCCGTCGCCCTTGTGAGCGGATCACCCGCCTACTCCCTGCAGCAGGAGCAACATCCCGTTGAGCACTGTCCACGCGAGAGCCAGCGCGCGATGCGCTCAATCCCCGCGCCCCAGCCGATAAGGCTCCTCGAAGTCCAGGAACTCGCGCTCCTGCAAGGCGTCCTCGATCCAGGCGCGCACACCCGGCAGCTCCATCACGCGGTCCATGTAGGCGCGGATGTCGGCCGGCACGGGCAGGCAGTAGGTGTCGAGTCGCATCACCACGGGCGCGTAGTAGGCGTCAGCGATGCTGAAGGCACCGAACAGCATCGGGCCGCCGTGCTCGGCGAGCAGGCCGGACCACATCTGCACGATGCGGGCGAGGTCGGCGCGCACGGCGGGGCGGTCCCGCAGGGCTAGCGCGCCGACCTCGGGCAGCCGGGCCTCGATGTTCATCGGGCAGGCGCCGCGCAGCGCGGAAAAGCCGCCGTGCATCTCGGCGCAGATGCTGCGTGCTCGCGCGCGGTGGGCGGGGTGCGCCGGCCACAGGCGGTGCTGGGGGAAGCGCTCGGCAAGGGTTTCGGCGATGGCCAGCGTGTCCCACACGGCGAGCTCACCGTCCAGCAGCACGGGCACCTGGCCCGCGGGGCTGACCTCGGCCACGCGCTGCTTGAAGCGTGAATCGCTCGTGAAGCCGTCGAAGCGCAGCATCACTTCCTCGAACTCGATGCCGGCCTGGCGCATGAGCACCCAGGCGCGCATGGACCAGGAGGAGTAGTTCTTGTTGCCGATGCAGAGCTTGAGCATGGGTACGGTCCTGGCGCTTGAAGTGGCGGATGGGCCCGGTCATCCGCCGAACAGGGCCTGGCCGATGAGCCGCCCGGGCAGCAGCGTGAACAGGCCCGTGATGAGCAGGGCGCCCACGAAGAGCGAGATCATGGTGGCGCGGTGCGACTTCACGCGGTGGCGACGGGCCTGTTGCACGCCGTAGGTCAATGCGATGAGCGTCCAGACCGACAGGCCGTGGATCCAGGACCAGCGTTCCCGGTAGATCCAGAAGGACACTGTTGCCACTGTGGCCATGAGCACCACCCACAGCCACCCGAGGGCGCGGTGGGAGGAGGTGCCCTTGCGCCGTGCCAGCACCACGGCGCCCAGCACGAGGGCCGCAGCCGCGCATGTGGCGTGAACGACGATGGTCG
>JBMOGP010000193.1:0-5340 GCA_049318285.1 Hyphomonadaceae bacterium | reverse complement strand
CCGCCGGGCGACAAGCAACCAATGCCAGCGCGACAGCGGACAGCGCGGAGAAGAGGGCGAGGCGCTTCATGACGGACCACCGATTGGCGCGGGCGATTACAGGATAACATATACCGCGAGCCCAGATGAGCGATCAGGCAGCAGCAGTCACAGTGACAGTCACCGGGACATGATCGGAAGGTTTTTCCCCGCCGCGCTCGTCGGCGTGGATCTTGTAGCTGGCGATGTCGACCAGCGGCGTTGCGCGCCTGTCTGCCCACCAATGATCCAGCCGGCGGCCGCGATTGGAGAGTTTCCAGTCAGCAGCCCGATAGCTCCACCAGGTGTAGAGCTTTTCATCCGGCGCGTGCTTGGCGCGGGCGATGTCAGTGAACCTGCCCTCGGCCAGCACGCGCTTGAGCCCGTCTGTCTCCACCGGCGTATGGCTCACCACATTCAGCAACTGGCGGTGCGACCACACATCGTTCTCTCCAGGTGCAATATTGATGTCGCCGGCCACCAGCAGCGGCAGCGCCGAGCGCCTCGCGGCGCGGGCGGCGTAGACCAGCCGCATGCGTTCCACGAAATCGAGCTTGTGGGCAAACTTCTCGTTGGTCTCCGGATCAGGGATATCCGCTCCGGCAGGCACGTAAAGATTCTGCACCTCGAACCCTGCGACCTTCACCGCCGCGCAGCGCGCATGCCCGTGCCGGCAGAGCCCCGGCGTTTCCAGCGCCTCGATCGGCAGCCGGGAGACAATGGCGACCCCGTGCATCCCCTTCTGACCAGACAGGTGCATGTGTCTGTAACCCGCAGCCTCGAAAGCCTTCCGCGGAAACTGGTCCTCCAGGCATTTGATCTCCTGCAGGCACAGGACATCAGCCTTCTCGCGCATGAGGAAAGCGATGACGCGGTCGATGCGGAGGCGAACCGAATTGATGTTCCAGGTCGCCAGGGACAGGCGGTTCATGTGGTCAGGAAAGCCAGGATGCGTGGGGAGGCGGTATCATCCGACCATCGGGTGCGCCGCTCCGCAAATCAAGGAAAAGCGCCATGCGGTCGCAACGGCAGGCTGGCCCGAACGCGGACGCGCCTGGCCGCGGGGACGGCCAGGCGAGTCTTGCGCCCCGGGGGCGCTGATGGGCCGGGGGATAGCTCCGGCATTCGAACCGCTGCAAACCGCCCGCGGGGGGAAGAACGGGCGCGAGCGTACTCGATCCACGTTGCAATAAGGACACGAACCGCATGATTTGTCACGCAAGCTGTGGTTAAAATTTGCGTGTGTCGGAAACGCTACGGCCAAGCCGCGCGGCCTGCAGCGTTCGAAACCGGGGCGGCTTCAAGCCGCCCCGGTTGAATTCGCTAGCGGCGGTCGTCGCCGGCGTCACTGGGGTCCCTCACCACGAAGAGCGACGGCTTGAGCGAGACATTCTTCTTGATGCCGCTCAGCTGGACGCGGGTTTCCGCCCCGGTCCCGTCAATCTGACGCCAGCCCAGCAGCTCGAAGTCGGACTGGCGGAATTGCAGGATCATCTTGCCTTCCGCCTCGCCGGTCTTGTCGACCAGCGTGACATAGTGCGAGCCATTCGACGTCTGCACGTCCGTGACGCTGCCGTCCTTGCGCAGGTCGATGTTCGAACGCAGGAACAGGTTCAGGGGCGTCGAAGACAGCGGAACCGCGTCATACGCTTTCCGCCTGGGCTCCTCGATCGACACCGTCGTGCCGTCAGACACGATGAAGATGGGCTCGGGCACGGTGTACTCGAAGCGCACCTTGCCAGGGCGGCTGATGTAGAAGGCGCCGTTCGAGGGCGAGCCTGAAGGATCCACCTGGGTGAAGCTGCCCTGCACAGTCCTGGTTTCGCTCATCGCCCTGGCGACGCGGTCAATGATCGTGTTGCGGTCAAGCGCACCGGGCGCCTGAACCTTGACGATCTGTGCGCCAGACTGTGCGCCAGACTGTGCGCCAGACTGCGCGCCAGGCTGGGCGGCAATCACGGGCGCAGGCCTCGGCGCGGCAACCTTCGGCGGCGTGAACACCGGCGCGGGTGCAGGGGTAACCGCCGGTGCGGTAACCGGTGTCGCCGGCAGGGGTGAAATGTCCACGGGCGCCGGCGCAGCCAGAGCTTGCGCGGACACGGACAGGGCAAGGGGGAAGAGGGTGCTAAGGATGCTCATGACGACCAACCTCGGCTTCGCGACAGGCGAAAACAAGACCGGCTCAAGGAATCTTCGCCCTGTTTTCATGAACATCGGTTCAGTCCTGTGCCTGGTGTGAGCCGGTTGCAGGCAGACCTGACGCGATGGGCCCGCAGCAGTTTCATGATGTGGCGCTGGGCTTTTCGCAAACGGAACTCTCTGGCGCCTGCGGCCACCCTGCCGACAAGGCGTTCGGGAAATTCCTGACACGCCCGCGCTGCGAGGACGATAGCGTCGTACGGGCGCAGGTGAGTTTCGATGAACGCGATTTGCTCTGCGCGGCCGATCGGGAGACATTTGACTTCACCGATCATTACCGGAATGACCCGGTAGCCCTCGCGCGGCTGAAACGCCTAGATGCGAAGACGCTGCGCGGGTATCTGGAGAGGCAGTGGCGCCACAATGCGCCCAGGAAGTGGCTCAAGGCCTGGTAGGAGAGGGCGGCGCCCCCGGCGCTTCCTGCAAACGCGACCAGGCCCCCCGCCATGGGACAGTTTCGAGGAAGAAGACGCGATGAAGACGTTGCTGATCCTGCTGCTTGCCGCCGCGCTGGCGGCCGGCGGTTATCTCACGCGGCCCGATGAGAAGGCGCACGAGGCGAATGCCGAGACACAGCTGTCATCGACGCGCGGCGGCTTTGATATCGGCGAGCTGATCGCCGACAAGGTGTTTGGCGCCGGCGCCAACGACAGCCGCAAGTTCGAGGATCTCTTCGTCGCGACGAAGTACACCGTGAAGGCCGACAATGTGGTGATCATGGAATGCCTCGGTCTTTTTGCTCAGTTCCTCTGCTCGCAGCCCGAGAAAAACAGGTCATGAGGACTTGCGCGGGGCGCTTGTGGCGCGGGCCAGAAGACCCTTTCGTGTGTCAGCGCGTCCAGGGCGGCGATCTGCCGGCAACCCGGCTGATGGCGTCGCCGGAATGAAAAAAGCCGGCCCCTGACATCAAAGTCGGGAGCCGGCCCTTTTCGTTCCTGTCAGCGGCGCGGCTGCACGCGCTCGCCATCAGGACAGCCATTTGGCGACAGGGTTTAGCTGACGCGCAGGTTCACGGCCGACATTTTGCCGGAGCGCTTGTCGGCTTGTTCTTCGAACGACACTTTCTGGCCGTCGACGAGGCCACGAAGGCCGGCAGCTTCCACGGCGCTGATGTGGACGAAAACGTCCTTCGCGCCGTTATCCGGCTGGATGAAGCCGTAGCCTTTGGTGGTGTTGAACCATTTAACAGTTCCGGTCGCCATTTCTGGGTCTTCCTTGCAAGTAAACGTGACGACGTCCGCGCGTGCGCGGTCCGCCCTTGGATCATCAAGCGTGGGTGGATGTCGTCAGCAGGCGCCGGTAGCCAATTAAGGTGCGGCGTCGGGCCAAGTCGTCGGCCGAAACTCGATTGCGGGCTTATAGCGCATCTGGGCGCGCTTGGCAAAAGCGTTCGGTGCGGCTCAGTTTGCCTTGATTATTGGCCCTTCCGGGCGCACTTCATGGAGGTCGTTCTTTGAAAGCGCAGGCGTATGCCTGCACGGAGGGCGCCCACAAGGAGGCCCCGGTGTCCATCGAAGACAGAATTCCCCAGCTGACGGACAAGGAGCTGGAGAACCTCCACGACAATGCCGAGCGGATTTCGAAGGGGGCTGCATCGAAGCAGCAGACCGAAGCCGCTCGCCTCCTGCCGATCATCGCAAACGCGCTCGTCGAGCGGAAGAAGACCCGCGCGAGCGAGGCCGCCGAAAAGAAAGTCACGCGCCAGAAGGACATGGCCGACGCCCGCGCCAAGAAGGCAGCGCAGCGAAAGGCTGCGAAGGCTGAAGAGGCATCCGCGGAGTAGGGGGCGCCCCAGAGTTCAAATGAAAAGGCCGGCTCGCAGGAGCCGGCCTTTTCTGTTCGAAGCCGCGAATGTGCTCAGGCCGCGTCGTCGTCGCGGTCAGCGCCGCGGCCCGCGTCACGCACCAGTATCTGGCGCTTGCCCGCATGGTCTGCGGCCGAGATGACGCCTTCGCGCTCCATCCGCTCGATCATCGAGGCTGCTCGGTTGTAGCCGATGCGCAGGACGCGCTGCACGTAGGACGTGGTGGGGCGCTTGTCGCGCACCACGGCCGCCACCGCCTCGCGGTACATGTCCTCTTCGGGGTCGCCCGACGATGTGCCGAAGGCTGCGTCTGCGACGGAGGACTCCTCCTCCACCGGATCAGTGATGCCTTCGACGTATTGCGGCGTACCCTGATCCTTGAGCCAGTTCACCACGCGCTCGACTTCCTCGTCCTTCACGAACGGGCCGTGGACGCGGGAGATCTTGCCGCCTGACTGCATCCAGAGAAGGTCGCCCATGCCGAGCAGCTGTTCGGCGCCTTGCTCGCCAAGGATGGTGCGCGAGTCGATCTTGGTCGTGACCATGTAGGAAATGCGGGTCGGGAAGTTCGCCTTGATCGTGCCGGTGATGACATCGACCGACGGGCGCTGCGTGGCTGTGATAAGGTGGATGCCCGCAGCGCGCGCCATCTGGGCGATACGCTGGACTGCGCCTTCGATGTCCTTGCCCGCGACCAGCATCAGGTCGGCCATTTCATCGATGATCACAACAATGTGCGGCATCGGCTCGGGCTTCATCGCCTCGTTTTCCCAGATCGGCTCGCCGGTCTCCTTGTTCCAGCCGGTCTGCACCTGGCGTGTGAGATGCTCGCCCCTGGCCGCGGCCTCCTCAGCCTTCTGGTTGAAGCCGGCGAGATTGCGCACGCCCATCTTGGACATGATCTCATAGCGGCTCTCCATCTCGCGCACGACCCACTTCAGGGCCAGAACGGCCTTCTGCGGATCGGTCACCACCGGCGCCAGAAGATGCGGTATGCCCTCATAGATCGACAGTTCGAGCATCTTCGGGTCGATCATGATGAAGCGGCACTTCTCGGGCGGCAGCTTGAACATCAGCGACAGGATCATCGCGTTGATGCCCACCGACTTGCCCGAGCCCGTGGTGCCGGCGATGAGCAGGTGAGGCATCTTGCCGAGATCGCCGATCTGCGGCTGACCCTCGATGCTCTCGCCCAGTGCGAGGGGGAGGGCCATGCGCGCACGCGTGAACTCGTTCGAGCCCAGCAGGTCGCGCAGATAGACCGTCTCGCGGTTCGGGTTGGGCAATTCGATGCCGATGGCGTTGCGGCCCGGAATGAC
>JBMOGP010000192.1:0-5341 GCA_049318285.1 Hyphomonadaceae bacterium | reverse complement strand
GCATAATAGCAACTTCGCTTTCCACTAATGCGTATTAATGTAATACGATTTTTCCATTAAATGCAGCCTAAAGACGGGGCCAAATCTGGGCGGAAAGCTCACCTATGCTCGCCCGGACGCCAGTCTGGCGTGTCAAACGGCGTCGGAACGGGACCTCGCATAGTACTGCAAAAGGGACCCCGCCAGCCGCTCGGATTGGAGCGCATCGGCTGCGGTATCGCGTAGCCGTCGGCGGAGCGACGGCGCAGCCGATGACGATGGTTTGTTGAAGCCTCAGGCGCGGTTCTTGAACCGCCAGCTTTCGTTGCCGAAGCCGCCCGTGGCGGCGAGGCTCTCCGATCGAAACGCCGGAAAGAAGTGTGGAAATGGCTGTCATCATGCTGCTCCTCTGAACTGGCCTCAGCGCCCCCTGCGCGGCTGCAGGGTTCGCTTGCGTCGGGAGCCGTGGGGCTCAGACCACCTGGAATGTATTTCGCGAACGTCTGGACGCGCTTGGCGGAGATGCTGAGGCGCGCTTCAACGTACTGTTTGAGGCGATGAAGTAGAAAGCGCGTTCGGCGTCAGCGGTCCTAGCCGTCGACCGCCTTCAAGAACTCTTCCATGAGCGCGGCCGCATCACGTTGCTTGAGGACAAGCTGATCCTTGTCGGCTTCTTCGCCGAGCTCGAACCGGGCCGCGCCCACGGGTCCGTCTTTCTCGAAACCTCTGGCGTTCTTGTCGGTCCGGAACCTGCTGCGCAGGATCCGCAGGGCGCCCTTGACGATTTCGTCGTGCTTTCCGTTGAGAGCGGCCCGGAATTCCGCAGCCGCGGCGGCCACGCCTCCAGGTGCGAACTCAATACAGTAGAGGATGTCGTGCGCGTCCTTCCGGGCGCCGCGTCCCTCGAACGCGTAGGCCTTGAGGCAGATGAAACAGAGGAGGTTTGCATGGCGGATGACTTCAGTCGCCTTGCCGCCATCTGCGATCAGATCAGCTGTAACCCTCCGTTCGATGTATGAGTCGAAGACCATCGATGAATGCGGTATGTTCATCGCGGAGATGTCGCCCTTCGTCGGGAGCACTTTCAGCTTGCCGCCCTTGGTATCGGGATCATCAGCCAGCAGCTCCAGCTCGATGACGGTCTTGCCTTCCCGCAGCCACCATCCCCACTTGTCGTTGTTGTTGTTCTTGTTGAGGCGCGGCTTGAACCCGATCTTCTGGAGGTTCTCTTCCAGCGTCCGGTAGGCTTCGGTCTCGCTCAGCATCTCCATCTTGATCACGACGTCGATGTCGCCCGTGCCGGCGTGCGCCCGGATCTTGGGCGGTTTGTCGTGAACGAGATAGCGTGGAACCAAGCCGCCGATGAGGTACATCGACCCCTTCCATGGACCGAGGTGACGCAGGAGCGTCACAAGAACTCGCTCGCACAGATCGGTGACTTCGGGGTTGTATTCATCGATCGTCTTCCGTTTGGTCATCAGTAGCCCAGCGCTTCCTTGCGCAAATGATCCGCCAACTCCGCCGCCCGGCCTGGAGCCCTGATCAGATCCAGATAGGCGATCACCGGGCTCGCGAGCTTGAGTCCATCTCTCTTCTCGCTGAACAGAAAATCGGCCTCTTCGCGTGACTCCAGAATGAGGAGATTCGCTCCGTCATCCACCGGCTCGGCTGACAGCGCTTCGACCAGCTTGTCGCGCGCGCCAATCTCGACACGACATCTCACCGTCGAGATCGATGAGAGATGTGGCGTGTAATGTTGGGCTGCGACCTCGCCGGTCACGATGCACTTCAGTTTCAGATCGTTGGAAATCGTGCTGACTTTGCGTGCGAGCGCCTCTGCCTCTGCGCGTGGAACATAGTAGCGGCGAAAGACTGGTGGACGGCCGGTT
This sequence comes from Hyphomonadaceae bacterium, assembly GCA_049318285.1. Taxonomy (GTDB): domain Bacteria; phylum Pseudomonadota; class Alphaproteobacteria; order Caulobacterales; family Hyphomonadaceae; genus UBA7672. The sequence goes on along the minus strand of JBMOGP010000192.1, from coordinate 3,473 downwards.
TTGATCTGCGCGACCCACGCATCGAGCATTGCGCCTGGCTTGTTCAAGCGACGCTCTTTCGACGGACCATTTCCTTGCGCCGAGACCCAGTCAAAGAGGTCGAGCATCGACATGGCGTCCGAGGCGGTGGCGGGCGCAACCTCAGCTTCCTCGGCGATATCCTTGAGGCTCACCCACTGGTGATGGCGCTGCAGCATGGCGTGCATGACCTGCGCGCGCTTCCCCCGGAACATCGCCCGGTTCTTCTTCTCGATGGGTTTAGGCTCCGGCTTGTCGACCAGGACGTAGAAGCCCGGCGCCGGAATGAAGAGGCTACCGCCGCTGTCGAAGTAGCCGATATTGTTCTGGTGAAGCATGTCTTTCGCGCCCTGTGACAGCGAATAGGCTTCGAGAAGGGCGAGTGGCGGATTGGTGACCTGGAAGCGCCCGTCGCCATTCACCGTCCAGATCATGTCGCGGACGTCGCGTGGAAACAGCGATCGGCTCTTGGCTTCGATCAGCAGGACGACTGGCTTACCGCCAACGGGTTTGATGGTGATCTTCGCGTCGGTCCACATCCCGCGCTTTTGGGTCTCGTCGACGTCTAGCCCCTTTATCCCCGGCAACGCCTGAAGAGCTTCCACAAGCAACTGGATCTGCTGTTTTTCCGGGGCTTTTTCGACAGACATTCGCTAAACTCGCATTATTCACTGCGCAGTGAATAATGTACAAATACCGAATATACGGTAAAAAGTCTATATTCACTGCGCAGCGAATAACGCCATTACACCGAATATCGGACTAGACCGACCAGCTGGCTGACCAACGGTCCGGCGCGCCGTCCGGCCCAGAACGGCACACCAGGGCGGCCCGCTGGGCGGTCGGCGGGACGGCCTCCGAATTGGGTTCGGCGAACCCGGACTGCAACGCGGCGCCGGCCGCCAAATCCGAATCCTGTTCGGCGCCGCTCCGGCAGCGGTCTTGCGCCTCGTTGTCCACGCAGGGGGACAAGCGTGGGCACGCAGGCTCTCGTGCAAGTACCTTGATTTTGTAACGCTTGGAAAATCACCCCGGTTGCCCCCACAGGTTCGCTGGCTGCTCTCGTCCAGGCGATTGGCTACGGCCTCGCCTCCACCTTCGTGCGCAAGGCATGGCGACCATCCGCCACCTCGCGGGGAAGGCACTCGAGGTTCTTGATCACGTATCCGATCTTGGCCACCACAACGGAGGTCTTGCCGGATCCAGCCGCCGCCACGACCAGGTTCCGGTCCTCGCCAACAATCGCGGCCCTCGCCTGCTCCTCGGTCAACGGCCGAGCCTCAACTGATTCAAAAAAGTCCCTCAGCCGGACGAGCTCATGATCCACAAAGCGCTCATTTCGGATTCGGAGCTCCTGGAACGGCCCTACGATCAGATCGCGCAATCGAAGCCCGGCTTGCGGAACATCCTTGATCGAGATGTTCCGTGAAAAAATCGGACGTCGAAGAAAATCGATCGCCGCCGCTACGGTTGAATGCTTCGATCCGAGTTCCCTGCTCCAGTCTTGAACGTCATGCCGCGCGAGGTAGCGATCACGTCCGAAGAACTGATCGATCTCTTCGTTCAGCAATCCCGGCTCCATGCGTCTGAGAGCGGCTATACCGCCGGCGACGGTTTTTCGGACGACCTGCTCGTGGAACCTGCTCGCGCTTGATCCTGAGGCGCCTCGCACGACCCAGGATGTGTCAGCGGTCTGCAACTCTACGTCCGTCCAGACTCCCTCACGTCTGACCGATACGTCGTGCAATGCATTGATAGGAATTCGCCGAGTCTCCGGGCCCTCGCTGAGAAGGAGGTGATCGCCGACCAGATCAATCTGCGGTCCGCGATTCCGCCCGAGCAGTGCAGCGACAAGACTCGACTTCAATTTCATGGAGCAAGACTGCAGCCGCTGGTGACAGCGGCCGTCGTCACAGACTTGCGCCTGCGCTGTCAACAACTTGGCCTGAAGAATGCAAAAGATCTATTGCTCGGCGACCCACGGCCCACCCTGCGGCCATGTCATCGCCGCCATGGTGGAGGTGGCTGTGGCCTCCATCAATGGCGATACAAAGGTCGCGATGAACGTGACCAGTTCTGGAAACGGCGCTGGCGGTATCGCGATGGCAGTGCGCTCGAGGAACGCTTTCCACTGCGCGTTCTTGCTGGGATCCGCGTAGAACGCCTCGGTCAGCGCGAAGGGCGTCTCGGCGGCAAACGGCGTTTGGCGACGGGCGAAGGTGGCGGCCACCGCGGCTGCGAGCATCGCGCCCTCAAAGGTGAACGTCTTCGCGATAACCCAGAGATCGAAGAAGTCCTTCATGCGGGTGTTACGCACGCCGAGCGTCACCAATGCTTCCAGTTTTTCAGCAACCACCGTTTCGGGCGGGTACGCTTTGACAACGGCTTGGGGGAAATCCAGCAGCGAGGGATAAGTGACCTCGGTAGCAGCCGGCGTTACGGCGTCGCCGAATCCGATATCGACCTGAATCGGCAGCCGCGCGTTGGCTATCGTGGCGGTGAGCGTGATACGAACGCCGGGATAGTCTTCCTCGTCCCGGGTTCTAACCGCACGCACGCTCGCCGGGTCATAGACGACACCATCGTCCGGCGCCGTCTGTTCGCATAGCGCCTCGAAGATTGCAGCTATTCGATCGGGCGCGGGATCGCCCTGCCCGAGCAGGTCGAGGTCGCCAGTACTCCGGTAAGGTACAGGCGCCCAGAGCGAGAACAGCATTGCGCCTTTCAGAATGAAGTGCTCGCGGTAACCGGATTGCGCGAGGCGATAAATCAGCCGCTCGATGGCGAAGCGGAGCATCACGAGTTGGGCATTCTCGTCACGCTGGCGCGCATAGTCCGTCAGGCGCGCGCGTACCGATGCCCCGACATTTTTCAGGGGTGGCCGCGTCATGGGATGTTTTCCAGATAAGGACGCATGACGCTGCCGACCCGGTTGGCTACAGCGAACCGCCAGATCTCGTCGGTCGTGGCGCGCTTGCGACGCAGCGCATCGCGCAGCGCTTCAAGCGCGACATCGAGGCCGATCTTGGAGCGATGTTTGAAGCAATCCGCCACGGTCTTGGCAGGCGTGGTGATCGGTACCGAGACGCCGTCGATGCGGTGATGCTTGATACCGCCCGTGAGAGCCTGCCCACTCGCGCGGATGATCCTGAGCCGCACGGGTGGCCTGGTCGGAGCCCAGGCCTTTGAAGGCATCAGCATCCACACGGCATGAGGCGTCTGGGTGGTCAGCTCATGGAACTGGAGAGCCGAGAGAAGCGCGATCACACCCGATGGCGCTGCCTTGGCAGCTTCCGCCAGGCTATGTGCTTCGGATAGATCCGCGTCGGCCAGTTGGTAGAGGCCGCGCGACGGCTGGGTGAGTATTCCCTCGTTCACCAGCCGGCGGAGGGTGACGCGCGGTACGTCCTCGGCATCGAACTCGCGCGCACGGACAACGCCTTGCTCGTGGGCAA
>JBMOGP010000191.1:0-5351 GCA_049318285.1 Hyphomonadaceae bacterium | reverse complement strand
GCAAACGGGCCGGACGCGGTGGGCGCCGACATGAACTCGCACCATTTGGCGACGAACTCGCCATCCTTCTGGATGATCCTGGCGGGCGTCGGATCCTTCATCATCTGGATCAGCTGGCCAGCGATGGCGAAGTCCGCGATCGAGGGACGCTCACCGAAGATGAACAGGTGCTTGCGCAGGTGCTCGTCGAGCAGCTTGACGAAGCGCTTGAAGGATTTTTCCAGCGCATCGCCGAGTTCGCCGTCGAGCTGCATCGTCTTGAGCTGGCCGGTCATGGTCTCGAGCGCGAGATCCTCGGCGGCCTTGCGATTCTCAGGCGGGCTGGTGACGTAATAATCGTCGATGGCGCGGGCGGCGGCGAGGCGCTGGTCCTTCTTGCGGGTCCAGCGGTAGTGGAAGACCGTCTTGGCGAGCCAGGCGTCGGCGTATTCCTCCAGAACACAGGCAAGGAAACCCAGCACCGGGTCAGCAGGCGTGGCGGACGGCTCGGGACTGTCGGCCTCGAGCGCTTCCATCATCGGCGTGGTGTCGTGGACGGCGAAGCCGGAGGCTGTGACCAGGATCGGGAGCGTCGCAAAGCGCGCGATGCGCTTCAGCTCGTCCTCGGATTCCTGCGTGCGCGGCGTCCAGTCGAACGGAACGCCCTTGTATTTGAGGAATGCGCGCATCTTGGTCGAATAGGCCGAGGTCTCGGCCCCGAACAGGCGATAGGACATAAACGTCTCCGGAAAGCGCGCGGAAACTACGCGGGAAGGCGCCGGGGGACAACCGCTGTTTATGGGGCAAAGCGCATCATCTTGCCCTGATAAACGCGAGGTTTGCCATGGCGAGCCGCTGGCGCGGAAACCGCCGGGGCCGGCTGATGGTTTTTGATCCCGGGGGACATTCCAGGGAATTCCTCCCGCGTGTAGGGTTCACCGGTCCGCCTCGGCGTCTTTGCGCCGGGGACAAGGGACAGGCCAGACCAGGGAACGCCCCATGACAGCCATGCGCCTGAAGAAGCCCGGCGGGCTCGACAACCTCTTCCTGGCCAGTGCGCCTGCGGCGGCGCCCGGCCCAGGCGAGATAACCGTGCGGTTGCACGCCTCCTCGCTCAACTTCCACGACTATCTTGTCGTGAAGGGCATGATCCCGGTCGAAGAGAACCGTATCCCCATGTCGGATGGCGCAGGCGTTGTCACTGCGGTGGGCGCCGGCGTCACGGAGTTTTCGGAAGGCGACAGCGTCGTCTCGACATTCTTTCCGGACTGGCATGGCGGCGAGCCGACCGTCGATCTCCTTCGCGCCGTCCCCGGCGATCGCACCGATGGCTATGCGCGCGAGATGGTCACAGCGCGCGCCACGTCATTCACGCGAGCGCCGACGGGATACTCACATGCAGAGGCGGCGACGCTGACCTGCGCCGGGCTGACCGCCTGGCGCGCACTGGTCGTCATCGGCAACATCAAGCCAGGCGATGTCGTCCTGACACAGGGCACGGGCGGGGTCTCGATCTTTGCGCTGCAGTTTGCGAAGGCGGCTGGGGCGAGCGTCATCTCCACCACCTCGAACGCGGACAAGGCGGCGCGCCTCAAGGCGCTCGGCGCAGATCACGTGATCAACTACAGGGAAGATGCGGAGTGGGGCCGCACAGCGAAGAAACTCACCGGCGGGCGCGGCGTCGATCATGTCGTGGAAATCGGCGGCGCAGGCACGATCGAGCAGTCAATGCGCGCGAGCAGGCCTGGCGCGCATATCTCGCTGATCGGGGTCCTGGCGGGATACACAGGATCGATCAATACGGCGCTGCTCATGAGCATGCAGATCCGGCTGATCGGCATCACGGTCGGCGCGCGCCAGCACCAGCAGGACATGATCCGCGCCATCGAGGCCAATGGCATCAAGCCGGTGCTGGACCAGTCGTTTGCGCTTTCGATGCTGGCCGACGCATTCCGCCGGCAGGAATCGGGCCAGCACTTCGGCAAGATCACCGCCGAATGGTGATGCGCAAGAGGCCGTTTGCCACGACTCCCTGAAGGCGATATCCAGCCGCTCCTCGATCCTGGGCAACAACGATGCGCGTTCTTCATGTCATGGCTGGCGCCAGGGAAGGCGGAGCCGAGAACATCATGCTGGAAGGCGTGATGGCGCTGGCCGATGCGGGCGTGGCGCAGGCAGTGGTGACGCGCGCCGACAATGAATTCCGGCTGACGGCATTTCGCGACAAGGGCATCCGTGTCGCGACCGCGAGCTTCAACAAGCTGTGGCCATTTGCGACGCAGGCAGCGATCGCGAAGCTGATCCGCGAGTTCAAGCCGGATGTGGCCGAGTACTGGATGGGCCGCGCGGGCGAGTTCGCGCCAGCGTCCTTCCGATCGCGATCGATCGGCTGGTATGGCGGGTATTACAAGCTTGTGCGCTTTGCGAACTGCGCATGGCATGTGGGGCTCACGAAGGACCTGCTGCGCCATATCCGCGAACAGGGCGTGCCGGAGAACCGCGCGGCGATCATTCATACGTATGCGGATTTTTCCGGCGTGCCTGCGGCCGACCGTGCCGCGCTGAACACGCCCGCGGATGCGCCCGTGGCGCTGGCGCTGGCGCGGCTGCATGAGAAGAAGGGGCTGGATACGCTGCTGGAAGCGACGGCGAAGGTTGCGGGGCTGCATGTCTGGATTGCCGGCGATGGGCCGCTTGAAGCCGATCTGAAGGCGCATTGCACGCGGCTGGGGCTCGATGATCGCGTGCGGTTTCTCGGCTGGCGCAATGATCGCGGCGCGCTGCTGGCGGCGTCAACCTTCGTCGCCTTCCCGTCCCGCTATGAACCTTTCGGCACGGTGACGGTGGATGCGTGGGCGGCGTCCCGGCCGCTTGTGGCAGCCGATGCAGTGGGGCCCGCAGCTTATGTGGTCGATGGCGTCAACGGGCTCCTGATCCCGAAGAACAATGTCGATGCGCTGGCCGATGCGATGCGGCGCGTAATGTCCGAGCCGGGACTTGCCGCGAGGCTCGTTGCCGGCGGACGGGCGAGTTACGAGGCGACATTCACACGTGCGGCGTTCGTGCGGGACTCGCTGGCTTTCTATCAGCGGGTGGTGCGTGAAGCGCCGCATTGAACCCTGCCCCGTGCGGGCATGCAGCATGCGTGCACGCGGGCGGTTTTCGGGCCGGGCGCAAGCTGCTAGAACAAACCCGCTGTTCGCTCGACGCGTGGCTATCAGAATAGACGGAGACCCCCACCATGAGACCGTTGGTGCTGGCTGTCACGGCCCTGGCGTTGTCGACGCCTGCACGCGCACAGGACAAGACAACGCTGGAACATGTGACGACCAGGGGCGTCGTGCTGAGCGCTGGCGGCTTCGAAGTCGACGTCGCCTACAAGCCGGACGGAACATTTTCCGCCATGGATGGGCAGGTAACCGGCAAATGGCGCATCGAAGGCGGGAAGCTCTGCACGTCGTCGAACTTTGCCCCGGATGAGGAATGCACCGCCTACCCTGCCGGCAAGACGTCCGGCGACACCTTCGAGGTCGAGGGCGGACAGGGCCCAGCGACGATCAGGATCAAGTAAGCCTGCGCCGATCAGATTCCGGCAGGCTGCCACTCCGGACCAGCAGGCCAGACCTTCATCCCGCGCCATCAGGCGCGGGTGTTTTCTGTGCTCGAACCAATGCCTGCAGCGCGCCCTGAAAACGGCGACGCCGGCCGCTGCTTTCACAGGGCCGGCGCGACACCATGGTGGTCCGCCAGTTCGTCCTTCGAGCCCCGGTCTCTCAACCTTGCGCCCTGATCAGGAGCGCGCCCGTTCGACGCCATCCGGCATAAGCTGAGCCTCGAGCGCTCTGGTTTGCGGGCCACGGAACTCTGGGCATGACGCCCACTTTCCCGTCACCGCGCAGCTGAAGCCACGCCCTTTTCCGGTCATCCCCTCTCGAGGGCCCGCGCGGTCTTGGATCCCGCCATGGGCGTGCCGCAGGCCTTGCAGGCCACGCGTCACTTCCGGTGCTCGTTTTGCTCCCCATTACTTCAGCGCCTGTCCAATCAGGCCTACCCGTGGGGACATCCAGTTGCTCGACCCGCGACGGTCTCCTCTCTGAACACGATCAGGATGACAGATTTCCCGGCGTCGTAAATTGCGGCAGCCTGTGGAAACTGTTGAGCAGCTTGTTGATAGAAACCTCTCGCACGTGCGAGACACGCGCACCGCAATTGCGAAAGCTGGAGACGACAATGGCGCTCGATCTGGAGACGCGGCAGCAGCTGATCGAAACGGTGCGCCGCTTCGTCAACGAAGTTTGCCGGCCGAACGAGCAGCTGGTCTCCGAGACAAATGCGATACCGGACTGGATCGTGCAGGAGATGCGCGACCTCGGTCTCTTCGGCCTCTCGATTTCCGAAGCGTATGGCGGGCTCGGCCTGACGCTGGAGGAAGAGGCGCTGGTGATTCTCGAGATGGGGCGCACCTCACCTGCCTTCCGCTCAACCTTCGGCACCAATGTCGGCATCGGCAGCCAGGGCATTGTGATGTTCGGCACGCAGGACCAGAAGCGCGAATGGTTGCCCAAGCTCGCCACCGGCGAGGCGATCGCGAGTTTCGCGCTGACGGAGCCGGATGCGGGATCGGACGCAGGTTCAGCAAAGACAAGGGCCGTGCGCGATGGCAATCACTATGTGCTGAACGGCGCCAAGCGCTACATCACCAATGCGGACAAGGCGACGATCTTCACGGTGATGGCGCGCACCGATCAGAATACGCCAGGTGCGAAGGGCCTCTCCGCTTTCATCGTCGCGCGCGACACGCCCGGCGTCAGCATCGGCAAGCCCGAGAAGAAAATGGGACAGCAGGGCGCGAATGTCTGTGACGTGATCTTCGAGGATGCACGCGTGCCGATCACCTCCCGTCTGGGTGAGGAGGGCGAGGGCATGAAGGTGGCGATGAGCGTGCTGGATCGCGGGCGTCTGCACATCTCTGCCCTGTCGGTGGGGATCGCAGAGCGGCTGGTCGAGGAGATGGTGCGCTATGCCTCCGAGCGCAAACAGTTCGGCAAGCCGATCATCGAGCATCAGCTGGTGATGGGAATGATCGCCGAAAGCTACGCCGAAGCAGCGGCGGGACGCGCGATGGTGATGGACGGCGTGCGCAAGTACGACGCCAAGGAGAAGACTGCGCTGATCGCATCTGCGACCAAGATGTGGTGCACAGAGATGGTCGGCCGCGTGGCGGACCGCGCGGTGCAGGTACACGGCGGGGCCGGATACATCGCGGACTATGCGGTCGAGCGCTTCTACCGCGACGTGCGCATCCTGCGGCTCTATGAGGGCACGACGCAGATCCAGCAGATGGTGATCGGCCGCGAGCTTCAGCGCATGGC
>JBMOGP010000190.1:0-5368 GCA_049318285.1 Hyphomonadaceae bacterium | reverse complement strand
GCCGTTGTCTGACCTCAGAAAACGCGGCGCGCCACGCTCCGAGACCAGCCGCGACGTCGCCCTGCATCTCGAAGATGCATGGGTGGTCTCATCCTTGTCTGCTGGCGAGCGCGACGCTCGCGAGGGTGACGGCGAACAGGCCCATAAGGGTCAGGACGACCAAAATGAAGAGGGGTGGGAATGACATCCGTGTCTCCGCGATGATGGCTTCAGGCTTGGGGTGAGCAAGATGGCAGGCGATAGAGATCGTCTGAATCGCAGGCGTAGGTTTTTTTCCCTGCGGTCACGCGCCACGAAATCTTGGCAGGCTGCCGGTGGACATCTGAGATCACGATCTGATCCGGGTTGACGCCCTCGATGGCGGCGAGAGTGGCTTCGCGAATCTTTGCTTCAGATGTCGGCAACGGTGCACCGACAGCGCACGCAGAGAGCGCCAGGGTACCGCCGGCGATGATCAGGGTGAAGTTGATTGGCATCTTCATTTTGAAGCCTCCTGCTTCGATTTGGCCGCGCAGCATCAGTCTGGCTGCTTCGCTGGAAGGTGCTGGGCGACCCGATAAGTCAGATCGCGTCCATCGCTTTCGTGAATTGTTACATAGCTGCCGAGCGCGAGCGCATGATCGCCGAGGCGATAGACCGGTTCGTCATCGCCCTCGTGCGCTTCGTCATAGTGGAGGAACCAGTGAGACCCGCGGTGCGTCAGCTTCCCATCTGCATCCCGGTCGTCGCCCGGCTTGAAGCGAATGACCGAACATTCGTCGCGAACCCTCTGCCATTCCTCCACGGAGAGCTTGAAGTCGGCGTCCAGCGGGGCGTTGATGACGTAACCTTGGCTGTCATCGCCTGCCGGAAAACCGGGGTTTCGTGCCAATCGCAATACAACCTGCGTCAAAGACATGCGTGCCTCCACTGCTGGAGGCATGCTGCAACTGTCTGGGCCTGCGCTGTCTGATTCAGATCAAGCGCCCGATCTGCACGTTGCGACAAATTCGGCCGTCAGCCGTAAAATCCGCCTGGGTCAGTCGATGAAGGACAAATCGCCAATTCGCGACAGCCTTCCGCCTTCTGGCGCAAAACCGGGCGTTGCCATAGAATCGTCCGATGTGTGGAAGCTGCCGGAGACCGACTTGACGTCACTCTTCACCGACGAGCGCTTCCGGATCGTGCCGGAAACCATGGTGGATGGCCTGATCGTGATCGATTCAACTGGGACGATACAGTATGTGAACCCCGGTTGCGAGAAACTGTTCAGGTACAATACCGACGAACTCCTTGGGCGTAATGTGTCAGTGCTGATGCCGGTATCGCAGGCTGCGACGCACGACGGATACCTGTTGCGCCATCGCGAGACGCGCGTGAAGCGCATCATCGGGCTGGGACGGGAGCTGAGTGGCCTCAAGTCTGACGGCACGGTCTTCCCGATGTATCTGTCTGTCGGCGAAGCAGAGACTGCCGCTGGCGTGATCTTTGTCGGCATCATCTATGATCTAACGGAAAAGAAGCGCGCCGAGGAGATGATTCTGCACCACCAGAAGCTGGACGCGATAGGCCAGCTTTCCGGCGGTGTCGCGCATGACTTTAACAATATTCTCAGCGTAATCGGCGGCAATCTGGAGATGATCGCTGCGGGGGACATGTCACCCGCTGCACGCCGGGCGGTTGCGCGGGCTCAGGAGGCGGCCGTACGCGCTGCGCGGATCACACAGCGCCTGCTCGCCTTCGCGCGGAAGCAGCCGCTGATCCGTCAGCCCCTCAACCTCAACAAAGCGCTCGAGGACATGGAGGAGATGCTGCGACGCACGATCGGCGAGCAGATCGAGGTACGCATGCACCTGTCCGACGATCCTGGAATTGTCGAGACGGATATCGACCAGTTCGAGACTGCAATCCTCAACCTCGCCGTGAATTCGCGCGACGCAATGCCGGATGGCGGCGTCATCGACATCGATACGGAGGGGGTCCGCTTCGAAGATGACCCGCGCACCGCGCAGGAGGTGCCGCCCGGAGAGTATTTGTGCGTGTCGATTTCCGACACGGGCGTCGGGATGACGCCCGACGTGTGTGCACGAGCGATCGAGCCATTCTTCACGACCAAGGAGACTGGCTCGGGAACGGGACTTGGGCTCAGCATGGTCTATGGGCTGATGAAGCAGCTGGGGGGCCATGCACGGCTCTATAGCGAAGTGGGAAGCGGCACTCGTGTGAGCCTGTTCTTCCCGCGCGAAAAGGGGACAGCTGCTCTCAGGACCGTGGCGTCAAATCAGACCATTCACAGGGGCAATACTGAAGTTGTGCTGGTCGTCGAAGATGATCCAGATGTGCGGCTGGTCACGGTCTCGCGCCTCGAGGGGCTAGGCTATCGCGTAAGGATCGCTGCGGACGGGCCCGGCGCCCTGGAGGTGTTGGCGCGCGACCCGGACATCGCGCTTGCGCTGATCGATGTCGTCATGCCGGGAGGAATGGACGGACACGCGCTCGCCGACGAAATCGACAAGCGCCATCCAAAGATGAAGGTCGTCCTGACATCCGGCTATTCGCCGCGCATGGCGAAGTCAGGTGTGCAGACAGACCGTCCATTCCTGCCCAAGCCATCGTCGCGCACGCAGCTGGCCCAGCTCATTCACGACACGCTTTATCGGAAAGGGTGATCAAGCCTCACGCGAGCCAGACCATACAACGACGCTCGCGAGGACATAACCTTCCCCGCGTACGGTCTGGATCAATTGTGACGAAGTCGTGTGCGGAGCGAGCTTGCGGCGCAGGCGGCTGACCAGCGTATCTATGCTACGGTCGAAGGCGCTCCAGTCATCTTTCCGCGTCACATCGGCGATGGCGTCGCGCGTCAGAACGCGATTGGGGCGTTCTGCGAAAGCCGCAATGAGATTGTACTCGGCGCCGGTGAGATCGATGCGATCGCCAGCACTGCTCCTTAGCTCGCGGCGCGACGGCATCAACACGAAGGCATCGAAATGGCACTGGCGCTCGGCCGCGGCGGGCTCGCCGGCGGCAACGGGCGGTCGCGCACGACGCAGGACCGCCCGGACGCGGGCCAGCAGCTCGCGCAGTTCGAAGGGCTTTGCGATATAGTCATCGGCGCCAACTTCGAGGCCTACGACACGGTCGACCATCGCACCCTTGCCCGACAGTATGATAATCGGGATTTCAGTCGAACGGCGAAGATCGCCTGCAAGCGAGAGCCCGTCGCCGCCTGGCATGTTGATATCGAGCAGGATGAGGTCGGGATGACCGGTCGCGATTTGCGCCCGCGCTTCAGTCACGTTTCCAGCTTCACGGATGGCATAACCTTCCGTGGAGAGAAAATCGGCCACGGTCTCGCGCAGGCCGATATCGTCGTCAACCACGAGTATATGGCTTTGGGTGCCGATCCCGGACACGTGTCGCTCCCACCCTAAGCGGCCCATCACAGGCGCCGCTCCGATGGATTCAAGGGCCATTGTCCGGAACGACTGTCAACACGTCTTGCCTGCGGCAGCGTATCCCCAGGCGCAGGATCATTCGGGACGGTCGTTGTCCAGGAGAACGCGAGCGGCGGCGCCCGCGGGATCGTCGTACTGGCCGGATCGCAGCGACCAAATGAAAGCTGCAAGTGCAACAAGGGCCAGCACGACGGCGCCCAGGATCATTAAGATGACCACGTTCATACCGCCGCCCCTGTTTCCCGCCTGCCGCCTGTGGCCAGACGCAGTGCATTGAGGGTGACAATCGCCGACGAGGAGGACATCGCGATTGCGGCAACCAAGGGGGTCGCCCAACCCTGGAGCGCAATCGGAATCGCCACAAGGTTGTAGACAGCCGCGAAGGCAAAATTCTCGCGTATGCGCGCACGCGCCTTGCGGGCGATCGCGATGATGCGCGGGACGGATTCGAGACTTTCGCTTGAGAAGATGCAATCGCTTGCCATGCGTGACACATCCACAGCGCCGCCCGGCGCCAGCGAGGCATGAGCCATGGCGAGGGCGGCCGCGTCGTTGAGGCCGTCGCCCACCATCAGGACTTTCGCACCCGCTGCTTCCAGCTCCTGCAGGCGTTGCGCCTTGTCCTGGGGCGTCGCGGACGCACGCCATTCTGCGATGCCTGCGGCCGCGGCGGCGCACCCCACGCGTTCGGGGCTATCGCCTGAAAGAAGCTCCACGGAGAGGCCCATACGACGGAGCTGGTCGACCGCGGCCTTTGCATTGGACCGCAACCTGTCTTCGAACTGGAACATCACGGGGTCGGCGCCCTCGATTGCAAACCAGAGATGTGATCCGTCGACGCCCCTGGCGCCCACAAACTCCGCACGCCCCAGCATTGCGGCGCGCCCATCGACGAGTCCCGACACACCGCTGCCGCTATGTTCTTCCAGGGCCTGTGCAACCGGGCCTGGGCCGACTGCCTGAGCGATTGCGCGCGAGAATGGATGGCGGCTGGCGCGCGCCAGCTGGGCTGCCGCCGCCAGCTGGTCTGGGGTCAATCCAGTCTGCAGGAGGATCGGGTCACCGAGGGTGAGCGTGCCCGTCTTGTCGAGGATAACATGCGTGACCGTCGCGATCCGCTCCAGCGCATCGCCGGAGGACAGGTACGCGCCTTCGCGGAAGAGCCTGCCGGCGGCAACGATCTGAACGAGAGGAGCTGCGAGCGCGATGGCGCATGGACATGTGATGATAAGAACCGTGACCGCGACGAAGGCCGCGTGCGATAAGGATGCGCCCGCGATGAGCCAGCCCACAAATCCCAATGCTGCCGTCACGTGGACTTGCGGCACATAGATAGCAACGGCTTTATCGGCGATACGGCGATAGGAGGATTTCTTCTGCTCGCCTGCCTCCAGCAGGCGCGCGATATCAGCCATCAATGATTGGCTTGCCGGCGCAAGTGCGAGCACCTCAATCGGCGCCGACAGGTTGACCGCGCCAGCGTAAAGCGTCTGACCCGGAAATGTTCGCGCAGGCTCCACCTCGCCCGTGACAAGCCGCAGATCTGCCTCGCTCTCTCCTGTCACGACCTGCGCGTTGACCGGCAATCTCTCACCGGCGGCGATCAGCAGCCTGTCGCCGGGACGAATTTCAGATGCTCGTACCGCCTCCGCGAGACCTGTGGAGCCAAGACGCGTTGCGCTTGTGGTCTGCATGGCAGCCAACGCGTTGGCTGCCGCGTAAGCCTGCCGGCGGAGTCGCGCGTCGAGATAGCGGCCGATGAGCAGGAAGAGCAGGAGCATGACGGAAGCGTCGAAATAGGTGTGGGTGCCACCCGTGATGGTTGCGTGCAGGCTGAGCGCCAGCGCCATAAGGAGCGCCAGCGAAATCGGGACATCCATACTGAGCTGCCAGCGTCTGATGGCCGCCCACGCGGATTGAAAGAATGTGCG
>JBMOGP010000189.1:0-5381 GCA_049318285.1 Hyphomonadaceae bacterium | reverse complement strand
ACCGAAGGGGAGATGGCTGATATGGTCGGGAGGGGGTTCGACGACCAGAGCTCTGCTGGCGTGAGTTGCGCCGGCGACGGGCCTGGCCTGGAAAAGGATCACATGGGGACGCGTGGCCGGATCAGCTTGAGCTCATCGTTGCGCGCCGCCGCGCTTGGGGTGTTCGCACTGGCGTTCAGCCATGCCGCCGCCGCGCAGATCGCGTCTGTTCCCGGTCCCGGTCCCGGCGATCCTCGCATCAAGGAGTTCCTGTACGACCCTGACGCAATTGTCGCGATACGCGGTCAGCTCGGCTATGAACTGATGATTGAGTTTGGCCGGGACGAACGGATCGAAAATGTCTCGATCGGTGACTCGCTATCCTGGCAGGTGACCCCCAACCGCAAGGCCACGCTTCTGTTCCTGAAGCCAATGTCCAGGGGCAATCCGACCAGCATGACGGTGGTGACGAGTGAGCGCATCTATTCGTTCATGCTCGATATCGTCGAGGGCGCCGGGCCTGCCGATCCGGAATCGATGCGTCGCTTGCGTTTCCTCTACCCTGAACCGCCGGCCCCGGTTGTGGCGGCGCCAGCCCCCCCGCCGCCGCCGCCGCCTCCCCCGCGTCCGGAGGACTTCAACTTCGACTACGCGCTTTCGGGCGTGAAGGCGCTCTATCCGGTGCGCGTTTTCGATGACGGTGTGGTCACCTACTTCCAGTTCGACACCAGGAGCCCCGCCCCCGCCATTTTCGTGATCGGTGTCGATGGCAAGGAAGAAATGCCAAACACGCGTATTGACGGTGACTACACAGTTGCCGACTTGATCGCCGAGCGGTTTGTGCTGCGCTATGGCAACGCTCAGGCGGAGCTCAGGAACAGGGCCTGGAGCAACCGCCCCAAGCCCCGGCCCGCGCCGCTTCCGCAACCCAGTCAAGGCGGCTGACATGATCGATCCGTCGTCTCCGCCCCGGACCGGCCTTGACCGGACCTTCGACATGGACGCGCCGCCCCGTGTGGCCGGCAGCAATTCGCTCTGGCCGGTCGCGTTTGGCATCGTGGGCGCCCTTGGGCTTGGCGCAGTCGTCTTCCTGCAGCTGGAAGGCGGCCGAACGGCCATCGAGAACGCTGCACTGGCGAGCAGGCAAGCTGCCGCAGATGCGGCCGCACAGCGGCCTGCTGCAGCGATGACAGATCCATCGGCGATAACGCCCCCCGTCAGCGTAGATCCGTTGTTGCCCGAGCCGCCGCCGCCTGAGCTCATACCGCTTGTGGAGGAACAGGCTGCGCTGACGCCCCAGGCCGTTCCCGGACCCACGCAACTCGAGATCGACCGGCTTCGTTCCCCTGCTCTGGTGGTCGATCTGGGATCCTACGAGCCACTGCCATCGGGCGATTTGAAGCCTGAGGCCGCCAGCCCCATTGATCCGAATTCTATTTCCGCTGCGATGTCTTCGGCTGCAACTCAGAACCTGAACCCGGACGAGCGCTTCGCCCAGCGCTTCAGCGTGCGCAATTCCTCGAAGCCGGCCAGGGCCGGCAGGCTCGGTGATGTGTCAACAACCATCATCGAGGGAACGGTCATTGCCGCGGTACTCGAGACAGCGCTCAATTCAGACCTGCCGGGGTATGTTCGCGCGGTGGTGACGCGCGAAGTGCGTGGCTTCGACGGCAGCGCGGTCCTGGTTCCCCGCGGGTCGCGGTTGATCGGCCAGTACAAGTCCGGCGTAGCGCTTGGGCAGAGCCGGACCTTTGTGATCTGGACGCGCATGATCCGACCCGATGGCGTTACGATCGAATTGTCCGCTCCGGCGACTGACGGTCTTGGGCGCGGCGGACTTGATGGCGAAGTCGATACGCATTTCTTCGAACGCTTCGGGGGTGCGGTCCTGTTATCCCTTCTCAACCTCGGTGTGGGCGCGGCGGTCGATGCGGCCGATACCAACATCGTCATCGCATCGACCCGCGCTGGCGTCGATGCGGGCGCGGGCGCCATCACGAGCGGCGTGAGTATCGCTCCGACAGTCATGGTGCCGCAGGGCGCTCCGGTGCGCGTGTTCGTCAGCCAGGACCTCGATTTCTCGACGGTCGGACCGGTCCGGCCCGTGAGCACGCCCAATTGATCAGCGAGGGCGTCTATCTCCGGACCTATCTTGCGCCGCTGGCGCCATGGCTCGACCGCACCGACGTCACCGACATCCTCGTCAATCAGCCCGGAGAAGTCTGGATCGATGGCGCCTCGGGATTTGAGCGGATTGAGGCATCTGATGTCACCGAAGTCATGCTCCAGCGCCTCGCCCAGCAGATCGCAGCGCACTCCAGCCAGGGCGTAAGTCGCGAGTATCCGTTGTTGGCCGCGACGCTTCCCGATGGCGCGCGCGTTCAGGTCGTCGCGCCGCCAGCGACGCGCAAGCATTTTGCGCTGGCCATCCGTAAACACGTGCTGCCGGATCTGCGGCTTGTTGACTACGAGAAAGCAGGCGCATTCGCGCAGGTCAGCCGCGCGGCGGGCAGCGAGCGCGCTGCCATGGATGCAGAGCTCAACGCGCTTCTGGAGGCTGGAGACCTGCCCTCGTTCTTTTCGCGAGCGGTAAAGGCCGGGCGCAACATCGTCATCTCGGGTGGTACGGGCACCGGCAAGACGACATTCCTGAATGCGCTGCTGAAGGAAATCCCCGAGGACAGCCGCCTGATCGTGATCGAGGACACGCCCGAGGTCGTGCTCGCGCACCCGAATGCGCTCGGCCTGGTTGCGGTTGGAAGCGAGCTTGGCGAGGCGCGGGTTGGCATTGACGAGCTGTTGCGGGCAAGCCTTCGCATGCGGCCCGATCGCCTGATGGTCGGTGAGATAAGAGGGGCAGAGGCGTTCGCATTCCTGCGTGCGGTCAACACCGGCCATCCTGGTTCATTGACGACAGTGCATGCCGACAGCCCGCAGGGTGCGCTGGAGCAGATAGCCTTCATGACGCTTCAGGCAGGGCTCACGCTGACGCGATCAGACGTCATCGCGTATGCGAAATCGGTCATCGACGTGATTGTGCAGCTGTCGCGGATCCAGGGCCGGCGAGTTGTCAGCTCGGTGACGTTTCACAAGAGGTAGGCTGCGGGCTCGGATCGTGGCGCAGTCTCGCCTGACGTACCGCGAGGGCACCCTCAAGCCGTCGCTGCAGCCATGAATCCGACATTGCGGTTGAAATTGCGCAGGTTCGGGAAGATCGAATCCAGCTGGCCTTCGGTAAGACCGAACCATCGCCCGATCGTGCCCGCATACTGGTCGACAGACATCGAGGGTACAAGAATGTTGCCCGACATATCCGGGTTGGCAAAGCCTGTCTGATCGACGCCCAGGGTCGGGAACTGGCCGTACATGTTCCCGCCATTGACCGCGCCGCCCATGACGAACTGGTGCGAGCCCCAGGCGTGATCGGTGCCGTCGCCATTGGTGGTGAAGGTGCGCGAGAAATCCGACGCCGTAAACGTGGTCACCTGCGGACGCATGTCGATGCCGTTGAGGTTTGCGATCGCGCCGTCGAAATAGGCCATCGCGTGGGCAAGGCGCGCAAGAAGAGGCGACTGGGTTGAGTTCTGGACGTCGTGGTTGTCGAACCCGCCCATCGAAACGAAAAAGACCTGCCGCCGCATGCCGAGCACTGCGTTTGCGGCGATGGTCTTGGCGACGCTCTGCAGTTGTACGGCGAGCGCGTTCGTTTCGGTGACCCGGGTGATCGGATTGAGAAGCTGCGTTGGCGCAGCGACCGATGCTCCGGGGCCGCCGGCAGCGAACTGGACGTTGAGAAGTTCGGCTGCTTCCATGGAGCGGGTCACCTTCGCGCCATGATCCTTCATGAAGTAACTGGTTCCGGCCACGTCACCAATAATCTCGCGCACGCGCGCGCCAGCATTGCTGGCCCCGAAAACGGTGGTTGTGGGCGTGGCCGCCGACGTGATGCGGACGGCCGGCGTCGTCTGATTTGTCGATATCTGGTATTGGACGACGTTCTGTCCTGCGAGCAGGACGGCGTTGCCTGCGGTCGAGATCGCCGTGAAGACCGCATTGGCGCCGTTTGCTGACAGGAACTGGTCTGCCATCAGCCCGCCCCAGCCGCGGCGCGCGCCCTCGGCGGCGCCTGCCTGCCATGTCGATTGCTGGTCGTTGTGTGACATGAGATTGGAAGGCAGCGGTACGCTGCGGGCTCGGTACTGCGCCTTGGTCGTCGGCTGGATCAGCGGGCCGACATTGGCGGCGATGGCAAGACGGCCGGCTGTCCACAGCGGCAGCAATGGGCCCATGTGAGGGTTCAGGGCAAAGGTGCGAACCGACGCGTTTGTCCCTGCCGGAACAGGGTTGGGCGTTGCCGGGACGATCGGAAGAACGCCCCCCCATGCCTCAGGTAACAGGTAGGCGCTGGCATTGTTGGGCAGCACCCGCCCCGTAATCGCGTTGGCGCCGCCGGGGGGTGTCGCCGCCGTGCCGACGGGCATGAGGGCGATCGGGTCGACCCCGCTGTTGCGAGCTGTGAAGTAGCGGGCCCAGCTGTCGGTGTCGGTTGCAAGCACCATGTTGTTGGAGTCATTGCCGCCGAACAGGAAAATGCACACGAGCGCCTTGTAGCCGGTTGAGGTCTGCGCTGCGGCCTCGCCCATGGTCGCCAGCTGGAAGCCGAAGGTGGAGGCTGCCGCCCCGACACAGCTGAGCGCGGTTGCGCGCCGGAGTATTTCGCGACGGGTGGCTTGCGATACAGGCTTGTCGGTCATGCTCGGCCTCCTCAACGCTGGACCAGGAATTCGGGGGATATGATCGAAAAGAAGACGGCAGTCTTGGCCCTGTTCAAGCGTGCTGCATCGATCGTTGCCTGATTGGCGCCGGTGGCGGCCGGAATTGCAACCGCCGAGATCGCCGCGTTGATGCGGGCCTGAAGCGTGGGCGTCATCTGGCCGTAGAACAGCAGCGTGTTCATCCGGTCGACCAGCGCGCCGGGATTATCGGCAAGGGCAATTTCTGCGGTATAGGCGGCGCGAACATCGCGCCCCGACCCGCCGGTCGGTGTCGATCCGATGCCGGCGTTGATCCAGTCCTGCATCTGATTGATGTAGGACGCGGTGGTGACTTCATCGACGACCTGGAATTCCGGCGCGAGCAGCATGTTCTGGCCCAGCTGGGTGGTCGCCGGCGGGGTGAACCCCGGGCGCCAGAAATTGAACACCGAAGGTGAGGTGAGCGGGGACTGGTTGAGAGATGTATTCGCGCTGGTCGAGGTGATCAGGAAGTTGCCAGTCTGCGATGTGGCGCCAAAGGAACGCGCCCAGTTGGAGACCCGGATGACGGGCTCGCGCAGCTTGCCAAAGCTCGGCGAGGTGGCGACCGACATGGTGCGCGCTTCGGTGTCAGTCAGGATGGCGCGG
>JBMOGP010000188.1:0-5403 GCA_049318285.1 Hyphomonadaceae bacterium | reverse complement strand
CCGACGACACGCGCCTGCGCGCCGCCCTGCCGACGATCGAACTGCTCGCGAAGGCAGGCGCGAAGACCGCCCTCCTCGCCCACTTCGACCGCCCCAAGGGCAAGCGCGTGCCCGAGATGAGCCTGAAGCCGCTGGTCGACGATCTCTCTGCGCTGGTCGGCAGACAAGTCGCCTGGGCCGATGACTGCATCGGCGATGCGGCGGCAAGCGTGATCCGCGACATGAAGCCGGGCGATGTCGCCCTGCTCGAAAACGTCCGTTTCCACGCCGGGGAAGAAAAGAACGATCCCGCCTTCGCCGCCGAGCTCGCAAAGCTTGGCGACATCTATGTCAACGACGCCTTCTCTGCCGCCCATCGCGCCCACGCCTCGACCGAAGGAATCGCAAAGCTGCTGCCCGCCTATCCCGGCCTGTCGATGGAGCGCGAGCTTTCCGCACTCGACGCCGCACTTGGCAATCCGCAGCGCCCGGTGATGGGCATTGTCGGAGGCTCCAAGGTCTCCACCAAGCTCGACCTCCTCAAGAACCTTGTCACCAGGCTCGACAAGCTCGCCATCGGCGGAGGCATGGCCAATACCTTCCTCTATGCGCAGGGCCATGACGTCGGCGCTTCCTATTGCGAGAAGGACCTCGCCGAAACCGCGCGCGAGATCATCCGCCTCGCGGGCCACAACAACTGCAAGCTTTTCCTGCCGCTCGACATCGTGGTGGCAGAACAGATGGCGTCGGGCGTGCCCACGCGCGTTCGCAATCTCGGCAATGTCGACGACCATGAGCGCATCCTCGACGCAGGTCCCGAAACCGTCGCCCGTCTCAAGCGCGCCATGGGCAATTCGAAGACGCTGGTGTGGAACGGCCCGCTCGGCGTGTTCGAAATTCCACCCTTCCAGCGCGGCACGATGGAAGCGGCCTGGCACGCCGCCCAGCTCTGCCGCGAAGGCAAGCTCACCGCCGTCGCCGGTGGCGGCGACACAGTCTCCGCCCTCAACGCAGCCGGCGTCGCCATCGACTTCACCTTCGTCTCAACAGCCGGCGGCGCCTTCCTCGAATGGATGGAAGGCAAGGAGCTGCCAGGCGTTGAGGCTTTGAAGGTTTAGCACCCACAGCAAAACGCGACCGCATGGCCCTTGCCTTCCGGCCCCCGCTTTGCCATCCGCAACCAGCAGATCTGAGCAGGAGCTCCCATGACAATTCGATTTGACGGCAAGGTCGCCATCGTCACGGGCGGCGGCAATGGCCTTGGCCGGAACCATTGCCTTCAGCTCGCCGCGCGCGGCGCCAGGGTGGTCGTGAACGATCTTGGCGGCTCGGTCGATGGCTCGGGTGGTTCAATCTCTGCGGCCGAAAGCGTCGCGACGGAAATCCGCGATGGCGGCGGCGAAGCCATCGGCAATGGCGCCGATATCACCAAGCTCGACCAGGTCGAGGCGATGGTCGCGGAGGCCAGGGCAAAATGGGGCCGCGTCGACATCCTGATCAACAATGCCGGCATCCTGCGCGACAAGTCGTTCGCCAAGATGACGATGGACGACTTCAAGAAGGTGGTCGACGTTCACCTTTTCGGCACCGCCAACTGCACCAAGGCCGTGTGGGACACGATGCGCGAACAGAACTACGGCCGCATCATGCTGACCTCGTCCGCCTCAGGCATCTATGGCAATTTCGGCCAGTCCAACTACGGCGCGGCAAAAGCCGCGATGATCGGCTTCATGAACGTGCTCCACCAGGAAGGCGCGAAGAACAATATCCGCGTCAACACGCTGGCGCCCACCGCCGCGACCCGCATGCTCGATGGTCTCTTCCCCGAACCGGTCGCAGCCCTGATGGGCCCTGAGCTGGTGACCCCCGGCGTGCTCTTCCTCGTCAGCGAGAACGCTCCATCGAAAACCATCCTCGGGGCCGGCGCCGGCTGTTTCTCGGTCGTCCACATCTACGAAACCCCCGCCGTCTTCCTCGGCGGTTCTGCCGCAACCGTCGATGATGTCGCCGCCAACTGGAGCCGGATCTCCGATCCCGCAGGCGAGACCGCCCTCGACGGCGCCTTCGGCCAGACGGGAAAATTCGCCGCCGCAGCGGCAGAGGCGCTGGGCGTGAAGCTCGGCGGCTAGCTGCCGCGCCAGACGCTCCCCCTTGCCTGCCGCGACATTGCGTGACTGACTTCAGATAACGTCAGAACCGAGCGCGGGAGAACGCCATGGCCTATGTCGAAGGGCGGATCATTCACGACGCGGACAGCCACCTGATGGAACTGTCCGACTGCCTCGATCCCTATTTCGAAGCACGTCTCCTGGCTCGCTATCACGCCCTGCCTGGCTTCATTGATCGTGCCGCGCGGCAGAAGGCAGATCACGCGCGCGCGGCGCATGCCGACGCGACCTTTCGCTCCGGCGCAGAAGCGAACATCCTGCTGCGCAAGGACTACGAGGCGCAGGGCGCCTTCCTGGCGCAGGACCGGCCGACGGCGCTGAATGCACTGGGCTTTGCCAGCCAGCTTGTCTTCACCACCTGGTGTCTCGGCAATTTCGGGCTCGACCAGGGCGAGGACATGGAGCTGTGCTACGCTGCAGCCGACGCCCACAACCGCATGATGACCGACTTCTGCAAGATCGATCGCCGCCTCCTTCCCACCGCGCAGGTTCCGCTCGAGGATGTTGCGCGCGCATCCGCCTGCGCCAGGCTGGCGATTGAACTCGGCGCGAAAGCGCTGATGGTCCCATCGAAATGTCCGCAGCGCCATGCGCCCAGCCATATCGGGCTCGACCCGGTGTGGGCCATGGCGCAGGAGGCCGGCATCCCGATCCTGTTCCATGTCGGGGGCGAGGAGAAACTCGATCCGGCCTACAAGATCAACGGCCTGCCGCCCGTGCCGGATTTCCATGGCGGGGACGACAACTTCACCTCGGTCAGCTACATGCCGATACCGAACGCCGCCATGCAGACACTGGCGACGATGATCTTCGATGGCGTGTTTGACCGCTTCCGCGACCTGAAATTCGGCGCGATCGAACTTGGCGCGGCGTGGGTTCCCGGCTGGATGCGGTCGATGGATTCGGCGGCATCCGCCTTCATCAGGAACGAGACAAGGCTGCAGAAACTCTCAGCCAGACCCAGCGAGATCGTGCGGCGGCAGCTGCGCGTGACGCCGTATCCGCACGAAGATGCGGGCTGGATCGCGCGCGAGGCTGGCGCGGACGTCTGCATGTTCTCGTCCGACTACCCGCATGTCGAGGGCGGACGAAATCCCCTCAAGCGGTTCGATGCGGCAATGGCGGGCTGCACGCCCGCCGCCATCGATGCATTCTACGCCGGCAATTTCATCGACATGATGGGCCCCGCCCTGGCCGAGGACCTGCGACGCCCGGCGCATCTGCTCGCAGCCTGAAGGTTTACGCCTGGCCATCGTCCCGGGCGCGCGCGACATCGCGCCGAGCCGACAAGGCGTCACAGTTTCATGGTCGCAGCGCCGGTTTGCATCCGATAACCACCTATTTGCAGGCACTGGCATCCGGTTTGCTAGGCGAGAGTTGACCGAATTCGGCTGTACCTCCACAAGGCAAAAGACAGGTTCCAGGGGAAGTCAGATGGCGCGTATCACGCTGCGGCAATTGCTCGATCACGCAGCCGAGCACGGCTATGGCCTGCCGGCCTTCAACATCAACAACATGGAACAGGCGCTCGCCATCATGGAGGCGGCCGACAAGGTCAACGCCCCCGTCATCATGCAGGCCTCGCGCGGCGCCCGTTCCTACGCCAACGATATCGTGCTGAAGCACATCATCGATGCCTGCGCCGAACTCTACCCGCACATCCCGATCTGCATGCACCAGGATCACGGCAACGGCCCCGCCACCTGCGCGACCGCCATCCAGTTCGGCTTTACCTCGGTGATGATGGACGGCTCGCTCAAGGAAGATGCGAAGACCCCGGCCGACTACGACTACAATGTCGCCGTGACCCGCAAAGTCGTCGAGATGGCGCACGCCTGCGGCGTCTCGGTCGAAGGCGAGCTCGGCGTGCTTGGTTCGCTGGAAACCGGAATGGGCGAAGCCGAAGACGGCCATGGCGCCGAAGGCAAGCTCGATCACTCGCAGCTTCTGACTGACCCGGATCAGGCCGTCGATTTCGTGCGCGCGACACAGGTCGATGCGCTGGCCATCGCGATGGGCACCAGCCACGGCGCCTACAAGTTCTCGCGCAAGCCCGACGGGGCCGTCCTCGCCATGAATGTGATCGAGGAAATCCACCGCCGCCTGCCGAACACCCACCTCGTCATGCACGGCTCATCGTCCGTGCCGCAGGACCTGCAGGACGAGATCAACAAGTATGGCGGCAAGATGCCCCAGACCTGGGGTGTGCCGGTCGAGGAAATCCAGCGCGGCATCAAGCACGGCGTGCGCAAGATCAACATCGACACCGACAACCGCATGGCGATCACGGGCGCGATCCGCAAGCTGTTGGCCGAAAAGCCCGGCGAGTTCGACCCCCGCAGCTATCTCAAGCCCGCCAAGGAAGCGATGCGCAAGGTCTGCATCGACCGCTATCAGGAATTCGGCTGCGAAGGCATGGCCGGCAAGATCAGGCCGGTCCCGCTCGCCGTGATGGCAAAGGACTACAGCGCCGGAAAGCTCGACCCGAAATTCACGGCGGCGGCGGCGAAAGTGGCGGCGGAATAACGCTTCACAGCCTGTGAAAACCGAGGGCGGCGCGATCTCCCGATCGCGCCGTCTTTCGTTTGTCCATAAGTATTCGAGGCAGCTTTGTCCTGTGAACCTCTTGTGGATCACCCTGTGAGCAATAGCATCGCTGCATGCTCGACATGCGCCCCAATTGCGAATGCTGTGACACCGACCTCGACCCGTCGGAAACAGATGCCCGCATCTGCTCCTTCGAATGCACGTTCTGCGCGTCATGCGCGGAGGGCACGCTGAGAGGCAGATGTCCCAACTGCAGCGGAGCACTTGTCCCCCGGCCCGCCCGCGCGAAAGACAAGCTTGCGCGCTTCCCGGCGTCGACAAAGCGGATCGTTAAGCCCGGCGGCTGCGCAAGCTGATCTTGCCCGCCCCGCCGTGCAGGCGTACCCCTCGCCCATGTCGCGCCGCTGCCGCCTCTACCTGATCACGCCGCCCGAGATCGCGGACATCGCAGCGTTCTCGAAGCTGCTCGAGGAGGCGCTCGATGCAGGCGACGTTGCATCCCTCCAGATACGGCTGAAATCCCGCGAGGGCATCCCCGCCCCAGACCACCACATCCTCGCGCTTGGCCGCCACATCATTCCGCGCGCACAGGAACGCGGTGTCGCGGTTCTGGTGAACGACAGGCCTGACCTCGCCGCCGAGCTCGGCGCCGACGGCGTCCATATCGGCCAGACCGACATGGCCTACGCGCAGGCGCGCAAGCTGGTCG
>JBMOGP010000187.1:0-5424 GCA_049318285.1 Hyphomonadaceae bacterium | reverse complement strand
TGTGTCGCCGCGGGCGGAGAGGCGCGCAATCGACGGTTCGGGGCAATCCAGGTCTGCGCACACCGGCCGTAGCGTTTCCGGATCGATGACGCTCAGACGCGCGGGGACGCGATCGGAGATGTTCTTGCAGACCAGCAGCCCGCATCCGAGCAGCACAAAGGAGTTGTAAGGCAGATCATGAGCCAGGGTGAGACTGGCGCGCAGGGAGAGGTCGCGGCTGAGCCGATGCGCGTGATTGCCGTAGACGACATAGAGCCCGCCGTTGCGGTGCAGGGCCATACCTCCGGGCCACATGCGTCCGCCCGGCAGTCTGGGAGATTTGGCGAGCGGTTGCAGGGTGTTCGCATCGAGGCGGATGACGCGCGATGAGGTGGCGAAACCAAGCTGTGACCGTATCGCCGAATGCGTGAGCAGGAAGACCTCGCCAGGCGCACCAAGTATGGTCATCGTCGACATCTGGGTGCGCCGCCGTGTGACCTGCAGCCTTTCATGAGGCTGGATATTGAGCGGCGTCGTGGATATGGCTGCGAGGCGCTCGGGGCCGCCATCCTCGGCCGGCCATGGCGTATCGAAACAAGCGTCTGCACGCATCAATCTGCCTCATTGCCGATGGCAATGACCCGACCGATCGCGCGGTCGCGAGAGAGCACCCGGCATGGCCGACTGCTCACGTTGCCAATCCGCGTACCAACATATAATGACATGGTAAATGTCAATACATCGTACGTTTTCAGGAGCACTCGATATGGCGATCAGGTTTCCTATCGAGGCTGGCCATATCATTATGTTCGCCCGCGCCCTTGGCGACGCAAATCCGGTTTATGCGGACGAATCCTACGCCAAGGCGTCCGAAACAGGCAGCGTCATCGCGCCTCCGACCTTTGCCCAGGCTAGCGCGCAGTTTGATCCCGAATATCCCCTCCGCCCCAAGATCGGCAAACCCTGGTTCGGCTCGGGCAAAGCGCCAAGCGGCCTGGCCATGACGGAAACCAAAGGAGCCGGAGGTGGGCTGCATGCCGAGCAGCATTTCGAATACCATCGGCCCGTACGGGCCGGCGACGTACTTCACGCCACCGTCAAGCCCGGCAAGACTTGGGAACGCGAAGGTCGTCGTTCCGGCAAGCTGGCTTTTTCCGAACTGGTGACGGAGTACCACGATCAGGCTGGCAATCTCGTTGTGACTGCGCGGTCGGTGGGCGTGCGCACCGAGCGCCCCGTCGACAACAACTAGTCAGTGGCGCCAGAGGACACGAACATGACTTTGCGGGCGAGCGACCTGAGGATTGGCATGGTCCATACCGAACGTGTGGTCGAAGATTTGACGCGAACCCAGATTGTCCAATACGCAGGCGCTTCCGGTGATTACAACCCGATCCATACCGACGAGGTCTTCGCGAGGCAGGTTGCCGGTTATCCAGGCGTCTTCGCGCACGGAATGCTGACCATGGGCATGACCGCGCGGATGTTGACCAATCTTGTCGGTGACGCTCGCCTTACGAAGTTTGGCGTACGCTTCACAAATCAGGTCTGGCCGGGTGACACGCTGGACGCGTCCGCAACGGTCACGGCGCTGGCCCTTCGCGACGGCGTCCACTTCGCGGAGTTTGAAGTCTCGACCGTTAATCAAAATGGCGTGCAGGTGCTCAGCGGCTACGCCGAAGCGCGTATTGAATCCTGACCAGCGCGTCGATAGCGCCGAAGCAAACGCCAGTACTTCCGGCCTGGATTCCGGTTTTTGCATGACCTTGCTTTGTCGGGGCCTCGCTCACGGCGCTCTGACAAGTGGCCGAGCTCGCATGTGTCTACATTAACAAGCTCCGTCCGGATTGCGCCAGCGCGATCGAGAATGAGCTCGTGGAAATCGCGTTGACAGCAGAGCCAACAATTGGCATGTTGCATGTCATAACTATGCCGTGGCTCTGCGACTCGGAAAGTGTGGCGCATGAAAATGCTGAGACCCCTTACCGACAGGTCTAATGATCTGCCGGATTGGCCATTCAACCCGCGATGCACAGCCCCGAATGCAGTGTGCGAGTGACCGAGGGCGTTCTCTCCCGGTCCTGAGGCTGACAAGGATCGCGCGCCGAGTGAGGCGCTTGGCAAGAGTGAGTCAACAATGACGACAGAACCGACGCCAATCCAATTCCGGATGGTTCGCTACCCGCGCGCCGGTCAGGTCGATGGCGTCTGGTCAATGACCAGAGATCCGTTGCCCGAACTGCGCGACGATGAGGTGACGGTGCGCATGTCGCACCTCTCCGTTGATCCTGGCATGCGCGGTTGGATCACGCCGAAGCGAAGCTATATGCCGCCTGTACAGCCTGGCGAGGTCATGCGGGCCTTCGGCGTCGGCGAGGTGGTCGACTCCCGCTCCGAAAGATTGAAGGTTGGCCACTGGGTAACGGGTTTTACGGGCGTGCAGACGTTGGCGAACCTGCCGGCGAACGGACTTCGCGCCATTCGACCCGATCTCGCGCCGCCCCATCTATTCCTCAGCGGACTGGGAATGACGGGGTACACCGCGTATTTCGGGGTCACCGACATCGGGCGTCCGCAGCCGGGTGAGACGATGGTAGTTTCGGCGGCGGCCGGCGCTGTGGGTGCGATCGCATGCCAGGTCGGGCGTATTCAGGGCGCTCGCGTCGTAGGGATTGCTGGGGGGCCTGCGAAGCGGGCCTTTTTGCTCGAGGAGCTGAAGGTCGACGCGGCGATCGACTACAAGGCGGGCGACATCGCGCACCAGCTGGCGGTGGCGGCGCCCGACGGGATCGATGTCTATTTCGACAATGTCGGCGGTGAAATTCTCGACGCGGCGCTGGGCCAGATCAACCGTCACGGCCGCGTCGTCGTCTGTGGAGGCATCTCGCAGTATGGCGACATGGACCTGGTCAGGGGGCCATCCAACTATCTCCAGCTGATCGCCCAAAGCGCGCGCATGCAAGGCTTCACGATGCGCGATTATATCGACCGCATTCCAGAGGCGTTCATGGCGCTGGCGGGCTGGCGCGGGGCAGGCAAGCTGGTCTTCCGCGAACATGTCGTCAAAGGGATCGAGCGCTTTCCGGAAGCCTTCGACATGCTTTTCGTGGGCGCCAACAATGGCAAGCTGCTGATCGAAGTCTGAGTGTGAGAGCCGGTTGACCGGCGCGACAACTACTGGCACGAATAGTGTCATTATATGAGGAGAGAAGGCCAGAATGGAGATCCTGCGGACGCCCGATGCGCGGTTCGAGAATCTGCCCGATTACGATTTCGCACCGTCATACACGGTGGTGCGCGACGCGGACGGCGCCGAGATCCGCATCCATCATGTCGATGTGGGTCCGAAGGACGCCCAGCCCATCCTGCTGATGCACGGCAACCCGACCTGGGCCTATCTGTACAGAAAGATGATCCCGGCGCTTGCGGCAACCGGACGCCGGGTCATTGCCGTCGATCTTGTCGGATGCGGCCGTTCGGACAAGCCGTCGAAGAAGTCAGATTATACGTTGGCCCGCCATTATGACTGGATGTCGAAATGGCTCGAAGCAATCGACCTCGCGAACATCACATTGTTCTGCCAGGATTGGGGCGGCACGATTGGCCTTTACCTGGCATCAAAGTACCCGGAGCGCTTCGATCGCGTCATTGCGTCAAATACCGGCCTGCCCCTCGGCGAAGGGGAGAACGACTTCATGAAGATGTGGGTCGGCATGATGCGGCAGGCGACGGAGTTTCCCTGGCCGATGCTGGCGCAAGGCATGACCGCGAAGCTGTCCGAGGCCGAACTGGCTGCCTACCGTGCGCCGTTCCCTTCGTCTGAGTACGAAGCAGGCATCTGCGAATTCCCGGTATTGATCGCTGTGCAGACCGATAATCCCGGTGCGCCGCTCAATCGCGAAGCCTGGGCGCGCCTTGCGGAGTTTCGCAAGCCATTCCTGACAATTTTTGGAGATCTCGACCCTGTCGCCCGCGGCTGGGACAAGCGCGCACACGAACACATTCCGGGGGCGAGGGGGCAGGCGCACCACAACATCGCGCACGCCAGTCACTTCATCCAGGAGGACGCTCCGCAAGAACTGGTTGACCACCTCATCCGCTTTCTTGCCGTTCAGTAGCGGTGGGTGGGCCGATGTCCATCTTTCCGCCTGGCGCCAGCGCGGACGAGCGCGGCTCGAAGACTGCCGCCTGGCGCCCCACCATGGCTGCCGGGCCAGAGTTGGTGACTGGCTCCGACGGCTGGCGTCCTGAAGGCGCGGGCCGCCATCATCCCCCCGAGCGCTATACCCGTCCCGTCTCCGCGCTCAGGCTGGTTTTCCTGGTCCTTTCGTTGACGCTGCGCCCCCGCAGGGAGACTGCATCGTGAATCCAGGTATCACAATTTTCGGAGCGCCCGTCGGCCTCTATACCGGCAAGGTACGCTGCTATCTGCGCAAGCAGAGCATCCCCTATGTCGAGGCTCTTCCCGGCGATCCGCGATTCCAGAAAATCGTCCTGCCGGCCATAGGTCGTTTCCAGAATCCCGTCCTGATGACGGACGATGGCGAGATCGTTCAGGACACGGCGGACATTATCGACTGGTGCGAGACGCGCGGGCTTGGGCGCATGTCGGTCTATCCCGAAACGCCGCTTCAGAAACTCGCAGCGCTGACCCTGGACCTCTTTGGCGGGGAGGGCCTGGTTCGCGCCGCCATGCACTACCGGTGGAGCTTCCGGTCCTACCAGGAGCAGTTCATCGCGCATGAATTCGGCTTGTCGATGCGCGCCTTCGGCGCCTCGGACGCAGACATGGCCGCGCGGATCGGTCCGATGATGGACTATTTCAACGGACACCTTCCCATGCTCGGCGTGACGGCTGACGCGATTCCGGCAATCGAGGAATCCTACGAAGCGCTGGCCGAATTGCTGAACGTCCATTTCCGCCATCACCCCTATCTTCTCGGCGGGCGCCCGACATGCGCCGACTTCGGATTCATCGCGTCGCTCTGGGCGCACCTGGGACGCGACCCCTATCCGGCCGACATGATGAAGCGCCGCTGGACCAGCCTCTATCGCTGGGTCGAACGCATGAATGCCAATGATCCCGACACGCCGGAATTCCCCAGCTACCCCTACGCGCTCACGGGGGACGACAGGCTTCCGGAAACACTGCTACCGATATTCGCCCACATCGCCAGCGACTTTCTTCCCGAGATCTCGATGGCTGTCGATGTGATCAATGCGTGGTTGGCCGCGCACCCTGACGCTCAGGAGGGCCAGCTGGCTGCATCCTCCCCGGACGGGCGGGGCTTCAAGGGGCGGGAGTTCATGCTTCGCGGCCGGCCGGTTCTCGGTCACGTCAGCGGCTACAAGATGTGCATGCTCCAGCGGGTCACGGACTTCCATGCCGGGATGGACGAGGCGAGTCGAAACATGTGTCGAAGCTATTTCGATAGCGCCGGTCTG
>JBMOGP010000186.1:0-5436 GCA_049318285.1 Hyphomonadaceae bacterium | reverse complement strand
CTGGCGACAAGAGCATCGGCTTCAGTCTTGCTGAGGATCAACTTGTCGACGCCCGTCGGGCGGTTGAGCGTGGTCAGCGACGCGTTGGTCCAAGTACCGGTCAGATCCGATCGTTGCTGGCCGACGGCAGTCGGGCACGCCATGAGAACAATCGAAAGCCCCAATAACCTCAAGATCGACATCCCTATCTCCCGCTCGTTCTTTCTGTCCTGAACTTGTTGGCAAGGCATCGAACAAGTCCATAGCGCCGGGGGCGCAGTCGTGGGTGACGGCCTCGGATTCTCCTGGCCAAGTTTAGTCCGGGTGAGCGCCAGAACGGCCAAAAGGGCGGCAGGGGCAGGCGCGGCCATTCCAACCCACCGGTAAGCAGACAAATTGTGAGGTGTCGCCAGATAGCTTGAAAAGACGATTTCTCTCATTGGGGCTCTTGCGGACCTCGGCTCCAGCACCCTTCCGGCTTTCAGGCATTTCCCAAGCGTTTACCCGGGGTATCCTATCTTTCTCGAAATGAGCTAGGTCAGGGCAGGCGCCCGGTGCGTCGCTGGACGGGAGTTTGACGTGAGAGAACTGTTTGGCGCCCTTTTCGTCTATTTCATTTCGCCGGTTCTCTGGCTGCTGCAGATCGTCATCATCGTCTATGTGGTGATGGGCTGGCTGATCATCGGCGGCGTGGTGCAGCAGTACAATCCGACAACCCGGCAGATCATGCAGTTCTGCGGCAGCATCGTTGACCCGCTGTGCCGGCCGCTGCGGCGCATCCTGCCGCGCATCGGGGCTCTGGACCTGTCGTTGTTCGCTCTGATCCTGATCATCGGCTTCCTGCAGGGCTATGCGCTTCCCCGGCTGATATCCCTGGTTCCGTTCTGAGCAGCTGGCGGCTGGTTGCGGGCGGAACGGAACTCCGCGTTGGTGCCCAGCCGTGCGCCGCGAATGACGCAATCGAGGCTCGAGGTGAGGGCGCCGCAGGCCAGGCTTTCCATAAGGTTCGCATCCGCGCCGTTCCCGAAAAGGGCAAGGCCAGCGCCGCGGTCGAGCAGTTACTGGCCAAGGCGCTCGGCCTTTCGAAATCCGCCGTATCGGTGGAGAAGGGCGAGACCCAGCGAACCAAGACGGTGCGAATCTCCGCGGGGCCGTCTATAGCGGCAGCGCTTCACATGCTGACGGGAGAGGCGAATGCCGGCTGAGTTGATCGACGGGAAGATCGTCTCGGAAATGGTGCGCGATGCAGTCGCCGCCGCCGTCGCGAAACTGCCGGGCAAGCCGTGCCTTGCCGTGGTGCTCGTGGGCGATGATCCGGCGAGTGCGCTGTACGTGAAATCCAAGGGCGAGAAGACCAGAGCCGCCGGCATGCACTCGATCACTAAGCGCTTTCCGGCGTCTGCGACGCAGGCCGAGATCGAGGCCGAACTGACCAGCCTCAGCGCCGATACGCAAGTGGATGGCATTTTGCTGCAGCTGCCGCTGCCCAAGGGCCTCGACGAAGCGAAGGCGCTGGAGAAGATCGATCCCGCCAAGGATGTCGACGGTCTCACCGAGCTTTCAGCCGGCCGTCTCTTCCTGGGCAAGCCCGGCCTGCGGCCCTGCACGCCGACTGGCTGCGTGATCATGGCAAAGCATGCGCTGGGCGATGATCTTTCTGGCAAGCATGTCGTGGTGATCGGCCGCTCAATCCTGGTGGGCAAGCCATCAGCCATGCTGTTCCTCGCCGAGAACTGCACCGTCACCATTGCGCATTCTAAGACGGCCGACCTGCCCGCGCTGTGCCGCACCGCCGACATTCTTGTTCCAGCGGTGGGCCGCCCCAACATGGTGCGCGGCGACTGGGTGAAGCCCGGCGCCGTCGTCATCGATGTCGGCATCAACCGGACCCCGGCGCCCGAGAAGGGCGAGGGCAAAACCCGCGTCGTGGGCGATGCCCACTTTGGCGAATGCCGTGAGGCTGCCAGCTGGATCACGCCTGTGCCCGGAGGCGTCGGCCTGATGACCGTCGCCTGCCTGCTGCGCAACACCGTTCTCGCCGCATGCGCACGACGCGGATGGAACTTGCCAAAGGAACTCGGCGTCTGAGCCTGTTCGACGATCTCTGGACAAAACAGGACGGCCGCTGCGCCATCTGCGGCGAG
The DNA here is from genome assembly GCA_049318285.1 of Hyphomonadaceae bacterium. Lineage (GTDB taxonomy): Bacteria > Pseudomonadota > Alphaproteobacteria > Caulobacterales > Hyphomonadaceae > UBA7672. The sequence goes on along the minus strand of JBMOGP010000186.1, from coordinate 3,313 downwards.
GCGATCCCACGCGGGCGGTTCGATGTTGCGCACGCAACGATCTGGAAGAAGACGCGCCCGACCTTCGACCATATCCGTCCGCGCGCGAAGGGCGGCGGCGACGCGCCGGCGAATATCCAGCTTGCGCATGCGCGCTGCAACAAGCGCAAGGGTGATAGCTGGAAGCCGAACGGCTAGGCTGCGACTTGGGCCGGTTTGAACTTGCCGATCACCCATCGCCCGACGCGCCAGAGCAGGAGCACGCCAAGGATCACGGCGTGAATGGTCGGATCGCCCTCGATGATCTTCACCATGAGGAGGTTATGCGCCACCGCCAGGATCGCCACTGGATAGGTCAACCCGTGAAGCCTGTCCCATGTTTTGCGACCTAGCTTCTTGATCGAGGAATTGTTCGACGTGATCGCCAGCGGGATCATCAGGGTCAGCGCCGCCATGCCGAGCATGATATAGGTACGCAGCGTCACGTCCTGGATCAGGCCGGGCAGCGACCAGTTCCGGTCGAGCCAGAAATAGGCGAGTAGATGTAGCGTCGTGTAGAAGAAGGCGGCGAGCCCGACGCGGCGGCGGATAATCCCGATCGGGGCCCAGCCGGTGATGTCGCGGATTGGGCTGATGGCCAGCGTCACGAGAAGAACGCGGATGGCTGTGTCGCCCAGATAGCGATGCGTCCACTGGCCGACATTCCAGCCCATGTCGTTGGGCAGGCCGGCGAGCATCAGCGCCCACTGGCACGCCAGCCACGCGAGCGGCGCGATCAGCGCGACGAGCGTCAGCGGCTTCAGCCAGTGCTTGCCGAATGCGCGCAGGAGTGGGCTGTGGGCCATCGTGTCTGCCTCGGCCCGGTCAGTAGTTCTTCCTCAGGTCCATGCCGGCGTATAGAGGTGCGACCTGCTGATAGCCATTGAACATCTCGGTGTCGCGGCGCTCGTTGAAGCCGCCCTTGCCGCCAATCACGCGCTCCGACGCCTGGCTCCAGCGCGGGTGCGAGACGTTCGGGTTCACGTTGGAGTAGAAGCCGTACTCGTTGGCGTTGGCCTTGTTCCACGCTGTGCCCGGCTGGGTCGCGAGGAAGCGGATCTTGACGATCGATTTGGTGGCCTTGAAGCCGTACTTCCACGGAATCACCGTGCGAAGCGGCGCGCCATTCTGTTTCTGCAGCGCCTTGCCATAGGCGCCGACGGCGAACAGCGTGAGGTCATGGTTCGCCTCGTCCATCCGCAGGCCCTCGACATAGGGCCACTGCAACGAAGGACGGTTCGTCCCAGGCATTTCCTTCTTGTTCAGGTAGGTTTCGAACTGCACGAACTTGGCCGTCGATTTCGGCTTCAGTTTCGACAGCACGCTGCGCATCGGTACGCCCACCCACGGCACCACCATCGACCATGCCTCGACGCAGCGATGGCGATAGACGCGCTCTTCGAGCTTTGAATAATCGATCAGATCTTTCAGCGCATACCCGCCTGGCGCATCAGTCTCACCTTCGACCGTTACCTGCCAGGGTGATACCGTCATGAGGTTGGCATAACGTGGCGGGTCTTCCTTGCCGGTCCCGAACTCGTAGAAATTGCAGTAGCCCGTGAAGGCGTCTTCTACGGTCGCGCCGCCGGCGACGGCGAACGCTGTTTTCTTCCCCGTGAGCGCCGCGCCAGGCGCTGGGTGGCCGCCAGCGGTTGCGGGGGCCGTCGGCGTCTGCTCCGGTTCTGAGCAGGCCGGCAATGCCCCGAGGATCGAGCCCGCGCCAAGAAAGCCGGCCGCCGACAGTATGTGACGGCGATCCATGAACATCCGCTCGGGCGTGATCTCATCGCGCAGCGTCTGGTAATCCGGATTGCGGCGGAACTTCAGGTCCATCTCGCGTCGTCCCTTTCCTTGGCGTCCGGGCGGTTATCCGCTCGTCGACAGTCGAATGCTAGCGCGTGCACCCATCCGATGCGACTGCTCCGGTTCACATCTGTACGAGCGAAACGGCAGATCGGTTACCTCCAGCTGCGGAAAATCGCGCCCAATCGCGTCGATCTGGCATTGAATCGGCGCGTGGTAGGCTAAGGCCTGATTCGGAGACATATGTGCTGAAAATCATGGTCCTTCCGGTCCTCTGCGCTATGGCGCTTTCGGCCTGCCTTGCCCCGGCTCCGCCAGAGGGCGGCGGCTCCGGCCCGAAAACCACCGGCCAGGCGCTCGCCCAGATGGCCTGTCCGCACCGGATTGCCGAAGCTTCGGCCTGGGTGAACCACATGCCTGGAACCAGCCGCGCGCCGCGCGAACTTCAGGTCGACGTCCGGCTCGCCGATGCGACGGATACGGCGGTCGTGCTGCGAGCGGATGCATCGACCGGCAACACACTGATCCTCGAAATCCGTACCGCGCCGAACGCCCCCGTTCCTGGGCGGCTGGCCTATCGCGAGCCGGCGCCGAACCCGATGTACAGGAAGATCAGCTTCTTCTGCCGTGGCGGCGAAATCCACGCCATCGACAGCATCGAGCGGGTGTACTGATCGCTGCGACCCGGTGTGCGTTTGCCCTTGGCGGGCCGGTCCTGTAAGCCGGCTCCACAAGGAGTGAGCATGCGACTGGCCTTCTTTGGTGACGTGGTGGGCCGGGCTGGCCGGGCCGCCGTCGCTGAGCATCTTCCGCGGATCAAGGCCGAGCTGCAGCTCGATTTTGCGATCGTCAACGGTGAGAACGCGGCCGGTGGTTTTGGAATCACCGCGTCGACTGCGAACGAACTGTTCGACGCCGGCGCCGACTGCATCACGCTTGGCAATCATTCATGGGACCAGTCGGAAGCCCTCGTCTATATCGAGCGCGAGACACGACTGCTGCGACCCTACAACTATCCCAAGACGTTGCACATTCCCGGACGCGGCTCTCAGCTTTTCACGACGCCGAAGGGCCAGCGCGTCTTCGTCGTTCAGATCCACGGTTCGGCCTTCATGGAGTCGCTGGACGATCCGATTCAGGGCGTCCAGTCCGCGCTCGAGGAATGTCCGCTGGGGCAGGTGGCCGATGCGGTGGTGGTCGAGATCCATGCGGAGGCGACAGCCGAAAAATACATCATGGGTCACTACTGCGACGGACGTGCGACTGCGGTGATCGGCGCCCATACGCATGTTCCGACGGCGGACGCCCAAATCCTTCCCGGTGGGACCGCCTACCAGACCGATGCCGGGATGTGCGGCGACTATGACAGCGTGATCGGGATGAAGAAGGGGCCGCTCGTCCAGCGCGCCGCGACCCGTCTGCCGGTCGAACGAAAGTCGCCGGCTGAGGGGCCTGCAACCATGTGCGGCGTCTATATCGAGTCTGACGACAG
>JBMOGP010000185.1:0-5440 GCA_049318285.1 Hyphomonadaceae bacterium | reverse complement strand
GATCGGCGACAACGGCCGGCCCGTCACCGCCATCGCCGACATCCGCGGATAGGGCGTCGGCAACATCGACAACGCGTGGGCGGTGTCTTCAGCGCTGTCGGGCACGATCAATTTACATCTTCTTGGCGCGAAAGGCCTTCAGGCGGAATTCAACCTGCGCTACCGCATCAGCGAGGTCGATGATCCTCTCACGGGCGAGGCCCGCGAGTTCAGCGGCTCGACCAAGATGTCTGGCCTTCTCGCGTTTCGCTGGGACATTCCCGAAACTTCATGGGCTCTCGGCACCGGCGTCGCGTAGCGGCAGAGCTACGCCAACTTCCGCCTCGACCAGATTTCTCGCAACTGGCAGGACCCGTCGATCACCTTTGCATCGATTGAGAACAAGGACGTCTTCGGCATGAAGGTCCGCCTGCAGGCGGTGAACTTCAATGACACGTCCGAGAACTTCAAGCGCGAGGTCTACCAGTCAGCCAGCCCTGGCCAGCCCCGCCTGCGCACCAACCCGATCGACTTCGTCGAGGAGCGTTACCGCACGTTCGGCCCGATCATCCGGCTCGAGGTGTCGGGCGCGTTCTAGGCTCAGTGCCCCGTGGGCTGATAATCTGGACTCAGCGGACACGCCGTCGTCATCTCCGCCCCCATGCCGAACCATGACGGGTTGCAGGCCTGCACCTGCAGATAGCCGTCCCACATCATCTTCAGCGCGACATAGAAGATGATCAGCAGGCCGATATAGGCGATCCAGCGGTGCTTCTGCAGCAACCGCGCAATGAAGGTCGCAGCCACGCCCATCAGGATCACCGAAAGGGCTAGTCCGAAAATCAGGATGATCGGCGGGTGGCCCTGCGCTGCGCCCGCAACGGCCAGCACATTGTCCAGCGACATCGAGACGTCCGCGACGATGATCTGGATGACGGCGTCCCGCAGCGACTTCTTCTTGCCGATCGCATGCCCCGCGATCTTGCCATCGCCATCCAGGTCGACTCCCGTGATCGCTTCCTCGTCCGTGTGGTGGGGCGTGCTCAGTTCGCGCCACATCTTCCAGCACACCCACAAAAGCAATATGCCGCCGACGATCAGCAATCCGATTATGGCCAGCAGCTGCGTCGCCACCAGTGCGAACAGGATGCGCAAGCCCGTCGCCGCGAGGATCCCGATCAGGATCGCCTTGTTGCGTTGCTCCTTCGGCAGGCCAGCTGCGGCAAGCCCGATGATCACGGCATTGTCGCCCGCGAGGACAAGGTCGATCCAGATGATCGTGAAGAAGGCCCCCGCCGTCTCGGGCGAAAACAGGTCAGGCGGAAAGAGATCGGGCAAAGGCTTCTCCCATGGCGCCGGTCTCCGGCGCGCAAGGCGCCACATTTGCGATATGCAGACTCTTTTCAAGGGGCTGCGAGGTCGCGCGGGACCAGGCTGCCGTAAACCGGAGGGGTTGCGCCTCTCCGGCAATCAGAAGGGCTCCCCTGATCGCTCAGGAGAGCCCCTTCCGGACTTGGCTCGATGTCTAGTTCTTTGCCTTGGCAGGCTTGGTCGCCGAGGCCTTCTTCGCCGCGTCGGCCGCTTCTGCCGCTTCGATCACGCGCGCGCCGCCGAGAATGCCCGGCAGGGCATGGTTGCCCTCGTGGCAGGCGTACTCGTACAGCGGGTTGCCCAGCGGGCGGAACTCGTACTCGCCGCCCCACGGCTTCTCCCACATCGTCGGATCTTCGACCGTGAAGGCATAGTGCAGGCTATCCTCGGCCACGCGGGTGAACTTCTCCGTGACCTTGAGGTTCTCCCAAGAGCCGGCGAACTGCTGCGAGCGCGGGATGTGGGTCGTCTCCACCACAAGCGTGTCACCATCCCACCAGCCGATCGAATCGCCGAAATACGGACGGACATTGTCGGTGCGGTGCTTGGAGTTCAGACGCACGATGCGTGCATCATGGTTCATCTCCACCGTGATGACGACGTGATCGGGCGACTGAACGAAATGGTAGTTGTTGTTGTAGAACCCGTTCGCCAGCATCGGCGGGCCGCCATTGCGCCCGAACGAGACGATGCAACGCTCGCCAGCCGAGCGGCGCTCATACGAATCGAACGAATTCGAGCCGGCCGGATTCTGCGGGGCAGGCGAGGTGGCGGCGCCCGCCTTGCGCGGCGGGAACTGCCCATTCTCGGTCGTCAGGATCGATGTACGGCCAACGCCGCCCACGCGCATCACATGGTTGCCCGGGTCGAGCCAGCCGCGATTGTAGCCGCCGACGTCGCCGCCAGCAGCCGCGAACTCTGGACGCTGAACGGTCGTCACCGGCTTGAAATCGGCCGGCGCGTTCGGATCGGTGGGGGCGTCGCCCTCCTGGATCTCGGTCTGTACGTCCGCCTCGAGCTTGGCGATCTCGGCTTCGTTAAGGGTCAGCCGGTTACCATATTCGGCGCGGCGATTGATCGGCGTGATCGAGGCGCTCGACCACACGCCCTGCAGGTCCGGCTGGCCGAAGGCGGTGCGCGGCGCCTTGTAGCCATCCTTGACGATCGGGGTGCCCGGGGCCGGCGCCGTCTGGGCCTGGGCCATGCCGGCGGTGGCCAGCGCAGTACCAAGCGCGAGGACAAGGGCAAATCTCACGGCAACCTCCGATGCTGGCCGCTGTTCCGCGGCGTTAAGGGTCTTCTAGTGCCGATGCGGCTGATACTGCAATGAGACAGAACCTCGCGAGCGGTCACAGGTCAGCGACCGCTTGACTTCTGGCCGGCAATCCTGTCTTTCCGCCGCTTCCGCGTCCGCGAGGGCCGGTCATTACGGATTGGTGCGCCGCCGCCGTTGCAATCGTGGGAGCCACAGTGGCCCCGCCGGAACGCGCCGAAATTGAGGTTACCATGTCTCGGCGCCAGAACGCCAAGTACAAGCTCGACCGCCGCGTTGGTGAAAACGTCTGGGGTCGTCCCAAGTCTCCGATCAACAAGCGCCAGTCCCGCCCCGGTCAGCACGGCGCCCGTCGGTCGAACAAGCCGTCGGACTTCGGCATCCAGCTGATGGCCAAGCAGAAGCTCAAAGGCTTCTACGGCGACATTACGGAAAAACAGTTCCGCAAGACTTACGAAGAAGCCGCCCGCCGGACCGGAAACACCGCCGAACTGCTCGTCGGCCTGCTCGAGTCGCGTCTCGACACGGTGGTCTACCGCTCCAAGTTCGTTCCCACGATCTTCGCAGCGCGCCAGTTCGTGAACCACGGCCACGTCACACTTAACGGCAAGAAGGCGAACATCGCCTCGATGCTCGTGAAGCCGGGCGATGTCATTCAGGTGCGTGAGCGTTCGCGCAACATGGCGCTTGTGATCGAAGCCATGAGCTCGGGCGAGCGCGAAGTTCCCGAGTATGTGGAAGTCGACCAGAAGGCTGGTACGGCCAAGTTCATCCGCATGCCGGCCCTGTCCGACATCCCCTACGCGGCCCGCATGGAGCCGAACCTGGTGGTCGAATTCTACTCGTCGTAAGGTGCCGACCGTTCAATGAGATACAGAAGGGGCGGCCAGGCGACTGGCCGCCCTTTCGCTTTGAACCAAGCGTTGGCCTCTCACTGTGCCGCCGTAAGCATCGAATTCGCCGCCAGGTTGAATTGGTCGTGCGCACATTGCTCACACATGCTTCTGGCGCGATAGTCACCGGATGACCAAGCAGCCCGAGACCGAAGCTATTCGCGCCGCGACTCTCGTCGATCCGAAGACGCGCAAGTCCTTCTCGATCAAGGATCGGAGCACGCGCGGCGATGAACTCTTCGCGTCCAAGAAGGATGCGAAAGCTTCACTCGATGAAGACGCGCTCGCCATCAACGTGCTGCAGGATGCGCTTTTCGCGTGCAAGGGCGGGGCGCTGCTGGTGGTGATGCAGGGCATCGACACGGCGGGCAAGGATGGTGCAACCAAGGAAGCATTCCGCTACACCAGTCCGCTCGGCGTCAACGTCTTCGGCTTCGTCAAACCGACCGAAGAGGAACTTGCCCACGACTATCTCTGGCGCCTGCACCTGCGCACGCCCAAGCGCGGCTACATCCACGTTTTCAATCGTTCGCACTACGAGGATGTTCTCGTGGTGAAGGTACGAAATCTCGCGCCGCCCAAGATGGTCGAGCAACGCTACGAGCAGATCAACGCCTTCGAGAAGCTGCTGGCAGAGAACGGTACGCGCGTGCTGAAGCTGATGCTCAACATCTCGAAGGAAGAGCAGGGTGCGCGCCTGCGGGAACGACTTGAGGTTCCGGAAAAACGCTGGAAGTTCAACCCGGGCGACCTGGAAGACCGCAAGCTCTGGGACGAGTATCAGGTTGCCTACGAAACCGCGATCCAGCGCTGCTCGACCGCTCATGCCCCCTGGTACATCGTTCCAGCTGACAGCCGCTCTCGTCGCGACGCGATCGTTGCGCGATTGATACGGTCTGAGCTGGAGGCTATGAACCCGCGGTATCCGGATCCCGGGCACCGGCCTGACCAGTTCGAAATCATCTAGAAAGCGACCGATACCGGACTGTACCCCCGATTTGGGGAATGGGCGCCTGTCACTGGGCGCAGTAATTCCAAATTCCTTGGATGGCTTTGGGGCGCTTGCCATCCGGAGTAGTCGGGGGTGCCGGTTGCCCGGCACCCCTTTCCATCCCTGGCCCAGGGTTGGGGGACGGGCCAAGGAAACGTCTTTCATCAACGCTCGGCCCTTCGGTCAAGCATTCCTTTCCCTTCACGGCAATTGTTCACCACATCAGCGTTGTGATTGTTGGGGCCTAGCGCAGACTGCGCCGAATTGACGCGCCTTTCACAGCTTTCAGCGGGCTTTGCTACAACGTGGCCAGGCCGAAGCGCCCCCCGACAGCCATCCGTAAAAACACGAAATTTTGCAGGTTCCGGCAACGCGCTGTTCATTCCAAGTTCATATCGAATAACGATAATATTCGCAGGATAGATCAACCGGAGCAGTATATGCACAGGCTCACCTACATCGTCGCATCGGGCGTCGCCGCCGCGATGCTCTCTGGCTGCGTCATCGTCGATGCCGATGTCAGGGAATCCCACTGGGGCGCACACGGCGACTTTGGCTATCTCTATGGTGCCGAGGTCAGCGGTCGCGATCGGGAAATCACCATCATCGCGCGCTCAACTGGTTGCACGGAAAAGGGAGACTTCGACTTTGTCGTTCGTGATCGCGGCGACGACGCGTTCGACATCGGCTTCCGGCGCGAGCGTCAGGACAATTGCAAGGCGCTCATCCCGGAAGGCCGGCGGATGACCTGGTCCTTCGCCGAGCTCGGCATACCGCGCCAGGCGCGCGTGATGATCCTCAATCCCGTGGGGCGATAGCTCCGAAGGGCACAGGCTCGTCTCGCCAGCGTAGCGGGGCCCAGGACCACCCAGCCGGCTGATCGCCCGACCAAAACAACAAGAGGCGAATGCCACCCTGGATCCCGCTCCGGTC
>JBMOGP010000184.1:0-5442 GCA_049318285.1 Hyphomonadaceae bacterium | reverse complement strand
GAAAGCCTGGAGCACTGGGCCCGGCTGGCTGAAAAGGACGGCGTCGAGATCGAGCCGATCACCCGGCGCGACTTCAACCGCCTCGGCGAGTTTGACGCCCTGATGATCCGCGAGACGACCTCGATCAAGAACCACACCTACCGCTTCGCGCGTAAGGCTGTTGCCGAAGGCATGCCGGTGATCGACGACCCGATCTCGATGATCCGCTGCACCAACAAGGTCTATCTCTGGGAGCGGCTGCTTGGTGCAGGCCTTCCTGCGCCTGAGACCATGATTGTCCAGGACAAGACCGACCTTGAAGATGTCGCCGACCGCCTCAACTTTCCCGTCGTGCTGAAAATCCCCGACGGCTCATTCTCACGCGGCATCCGCAAGGCGTCCTCGATGCAGGAACTCCGCGAGATCGTCGCGCAATTCCTCGAAGAGTCCGATCTCTGCATCGCGCAGAAATTCGTCCCCACCGAGTTCGACTGGCGCGTCGGCGTCCTCGACCGCCGTCCGCTTTTCGTCTGCCAGTACAAGATGGCGCGCGGCCACTGGCAGATCATCAAACACCAGGAAGGCGGCGAGTCCGTCGAAGGCGGCCACAAATCCATCCCGGTCGCAGAAGCCCCCGCTGACGTCGTCGACGTCGCTGTCCGCGCCGCCAACCTGATCGGCGACGGCTTCTATGGCGTCGACCTCAAGAGCAGCCCCGACGGCCCAATGGTCATCGAAGTGAACGACAATCCCAATCTCGAACACGGCGTCGAAGACGAAGCCGACCGCGACGTCTGGAACAAGCTCACCGAGTGGTTCGTGAAGCGATTGAGTGCCTGAGCCACGACAGGTCATTCCCGAGATCATATCCCCGGGGACGGCGCAAAGCACCCGTCTCGCATGCGTTCGCTGCGGCGCACCCAGTCGACGAACTGTTCCACGGTCACATGTGGCGCAACGGACAATCGCCTCACAGGCCCCGCAAACCAGCTGATCCCAGAACCGCCGTCCCCCAGCAGAGCTGTCGCAGAATGCCCGCAGTCATCCCGCTTGCAGGGCGGCCTGCCACCGTGCAACGCGGCGGGGTGGGTGCAGCCGAGCATGAAGAGCCTCTCGAGAAACTGTGGAGCCGTTGACGAGATGAGGCGCTCTACAGGGACTGGTCCTGAGCAGGCCGGCCCGCACGCCCCAAGCCAGGCGAAATGCGAAAGGCGCAAGGCGCAAGACGGATGAAACCATGACGCGATGCGCGGGATGCCGTCCAGCAACCTGCCGTGGACGTGGGATCCGCGCTTCTCCTGCCTGCCGGTAGCGCTGGCGGCAGCCGCGGCAGGCAACGCCGCGCGTTCGGCGTCAGCGGCGCCTGTCTATCCAGGGGCCCACTGGCTCCCCGCCACGAAGCTCGGCCGCACCGGATCGTTCGCTACATCCGCCACAAGCCGATAGAAAAACGTGTTCATGTCGCGCGCCGCGTCCCAGTCGATCGGCTGGCCCATGTCGTCCTGGGGACGGTGGTAGCGGGAGTGGTACCACTCGCGATACCGCACCTCGGCGTCCGTCCCCGGATCAAAGCCGAACACGAAATTGGTCGCCGGCACGCCGATGCGCAGGAACGGCCAGTGATCCGTGCGCTGGTTGAGATTGCGCTCCGGCTCCATGTCGGGCCGGATCTCGATCCCCATGCCCGACGCCACGCGCCGCACATTGCCCGCCAGCGTCGTGTCATCAATCGCATGCATCGTCAGGATCTTGAGCGGAAACAGCGGCCGCAGCTGATCGAGATTGATCACTGCCGCGATCTTCTCCTTCGGCACGGTCAGATGCGTCGAGAACCAGGTGGAGCCAAGCAGCCCCTTCTCCTCGCCCGTATAGGCCGCAAACACCACGCTCCGCTTGAAGCCCTTGCCCGCCTGGCTCTCCGCAAGCCTGATCAGGGTCGCGACATACGCTGCATCGTCAAACGTACCATTATAGAGCGCATCGCCCTTCACCGGCTCGCCAAAGCCATAGCCATCGAGATGGGCCGACACGAGCACGAACTCGTCCTTCAGCACCGGGTCCGTCCCCGGCAGGATCGCCAGCACATTGTCTGACTGCAGCTGCCGCTGCGAAATCGCGAACGTCCCGCTCATTCGCGCTGGAATGTCGAAGCTCGGCAGCGGCTGCGACGCGGCGCCCGCCTTCAGAATCGCATCCGCACGCGGGCCCGCTCCCTCAAGGACAACCGCCAGCGCATCCGCGCTCAGCCGCATGACAACCATCTCGGGATAAGCGGGCAGCGCTGCATCACGAAACCCGACCGACCGCGCATAGGCTTCGGGCCAACGCGACGGCTCGATCGTGAAGGCGGGATCATCCACATTGATGATCCCCAGCGCCCCCGCCTTCGCCGCTGCCTCAAGGCGCTGCCCGCCCGTCGTCATCCCGGTGCGGCGCGCACCGAAGCACACAACGACCTTGCCCCTCACATTGCCGATCTCGCTTGCCGAACAGTATCCGCGAAACGCCAGCGGCGCGTTGAGGTTCGCGGGCAAGATCGGCGAGGGCCGAACCGTTATCTGATGCAGGAAGCGAAGATCGACGCGAGCGCCCTGATCCCGCACCACGCTAAACGACGTTCCTTCCTTCTCGACCCGCACCTCCTGCAATGACAGCGTCTGGAACCAGCCGCCATTCTCGCCCGCTGGCTGCAGCCCCGCCTTCGCGAACCGCTCCGCCACGTACTTCGCTGCACGATCATGCCCGGCAGCCCCCGTATCGCGACCCTCCATCGCGTCGCTGGAAAGATCACCTGTGATGCTCCACCACGCGACAGTATCCGCATCCCTGCCAACAGAGGGAGCCTGCACCGACGCACAGGACACTGCCAGCAGCGCCAGCGCGGCAAAACCGAAACGCATACGGATCTCCTAGAAGAGGTTGCCCTGATCGTCCTCGCTGCGCATCCGTCGCCGAATGCGAGGACGCTGCGTTTGCTCCGCAGCAGGCGCCGTCTCCGGTCGAGGGGAAACTGTCAAAGACGCCCCGGCCGTCGCCACCACCTCAGCATCGGCAAAGCGCAGCCGCAGCGCATCGCCATCGGCGACGCCTGCCGCCGTCCGCACCAGCGCGCCGTCCGCCCGCGTCACCAGCGCAAAGCCTCTCGCCAGCACGCGTTCATACGACACAGACTGCAGCACCCGCGCCTGCTGGCTCAGCGCGTCCTGCGCCCGCCGCAACCTTCTGTCCATCGCGGGCGCCAGCCGCCCCGCCAGGCGCGCAACCTCGCCGCGCCGTCCGGCAATCTCGCGAAGCAGGGTCGCAGGCCGCAAGCCGCCACCGGCCTGATCGAACCGCACCCGCTTTCGCGACAGCATGCGCGACAGCGATCCACCAAAACGCTCCGACGCCAGATCGAGCCGCTGGCGCGCCCTCGCCAGAAGCGCATCCGGCTTCGGCAAGCGCCCGGCCGCAGACTGCAATTGCAGCCGTCGCTTCTCGAACCCCGCCACCGTGCGCCGCTCCAGCCGCGCGCCCAACGTGGCAAGTGTCGCAAGGAGATCAGCCCGGACCGGCAGCGCCATCTCCGCAGCCCCGGTCGGCGTCGGCGCGCGCCGGTCAGACGCATAGTCGATCAGCGTGGTATCCGTCTCATGCCCGACCGCAGAGATCAGCGGGATCACACTCTCAGCGGCGGCGCGCACCACGCGCTCATCGTTGAACGGCCACAGGTCCTCGATCGACCCGCCGCCGCGCGCAACGATGATCACATCAGGGCGAGGGATCGGGCCACCGGGCGTCAGGGCATTGAACCCGCGAATGCCCGCCTCCACTTCAGCAGCAGCCCGCTCGCCCTGCACCAGCGCCGGCCAGATGATGACGTGCACTGGAAAGCGATCGCGCACCCGGTGCAGGATATCGCGGATGACAGCGCCGGTCGGGCTGGTGACAACGCCGATCACGGCCGGCAGGAATGGCAGCGGCTTCTTTCGCTCCGCCGCGAACAGCCCCTCCGCCGCCAGTTTCTTCTTCCGCTCCTCGAGCAGCTGCATCAGCGCGCCAACACCCGCCGGCCGCATCCGCTCTGCGATCATCTGATAGTTGGAGCGGCCGGGATAAGTCGACAGCCGCCCCTCGGCCACCACCTCAAGACCTTCCTCGGGCTTGAACGACAGCTTCCCGGCGCTGCCCTTCCACATGATGGTGTTGAGCGTCGCGCCCTCATCCTTGATGTCGAAATACAGATGCCCCGACTTGGCCAGAACCACACGCCCCAGTTCACCCCGCACCCGAACGAACGCGTAATTCTCCTCCACCGTGCGCTTCAGCGCGCCAGCCAGTTCAGAGACCGTCATCTCCGGAGAATTGGAGCCGGGCTGCGGTTTCGATTCGGTGAGGTCATCCATGGGAAGGATCATATACACCGCAGTGCACGTGTCAGTCGCCTCGACGTCGATGGACGAAGCCCATGCCAGCATGACGCAGGCCTCAGTCGGAACGGGCAAACCATGGCCGCGTTCACGCCGTGACCTCCCGGAAAACCGGGCGATCAGTGCACGCGTCGCAGCCCGCACGCGCCACGAATTATTCCAGGAAACCCCATGTCCAACGACATCCAGCTCAAACAGGCCGTTCTCGACGAACTGGCCTGGGAACCGAGCATCAACGCGGCCCATATTGGCGTTACAGCCAACAACGGCGTGGTGACGCTGATGGGCCACGTCGATGCGTATGCCGAGAAGATTGCAGCCGAAGCAGCCGTCGGCCGCGTCAAGGGCGTAAAGGCACTCGCCGAAAAGATCGAGGTTAAACTGCCCTCCCTCTCCAGGCGTGGCGACGATGATATCGCCGTGGCGGCGGTCAACCGTCTTGTCTGGGACTCCTCGATCCCGAAGGACGCGGTGAAGGTCAAGGTGCAGGATGGCTGGGTCACACTCTCGGGTGAGGTCGAGTGGTTCTTCCAGAAGGACGCAGCCGCCGTCGAGATCCGTGGCCTGATGGGCGTCACGGGTGTTTCCAACCAGATATCGGTGAAGACCCGCCCGAATGTCGGCGACATCAGCGAAGGCATTCGCCACGCTCTTCACCGCTCATGGTGTGACGACAACGACGTCAAGGTAACCGCCCGGGACGGCAAGGTGGAGCTGACGGGAACAGTGCATACCTGGTCAGACCGTCAGATGGCCGGCATGACGGCCTGGGCCGCTCGAGGCGCGACGTCCGTCCAGAACGATATCTCCGTCAGAAGCTGATCCAGAGCCGCCGCTGCCCGACCTGTCGGGCGGCGGGGCAGTTTCCGGTTGCCGCGCCCCTAGCGCGCCAGCTTCAGCTCGACCTCGCGTTGCGCCTCGCGCGCCGCGACGCCACGCGATGCACGCTGCAGCACGAACCTGCCGGAAAAACCACCGGGCAGGCGCCAGTCGCCCTCGATCGTCGTCAGCTTGGCGTCGACCGTCCCCGCGTACGCGATCGGTTCGCGATGAA
>JBMOGP010000183.1:0-5493 GCA_049318285.1 Hyphomonadaceae bacterium | reverse complement strand
CCCGCCACCGAGCAGCGCGCCGGTACATCGCTCAGCACGACGGAGCCCGAGCCCACGCGCGCCTCGTCGCCGATCCTGATATTGCCGAGCACTTTCGAACCCGCGCCCAGCAGAACGCCGTTGCCGATCTTCGGATGGCGATCGGTGAAGACTTTCCCGGTGCCACCCAGCGTCACGCCATGCAGCATGGAGACATCGTCTCCCACCCGCGCGGTCTCGCCGATGACGATGCCCGTCGCATGGTCCATGAACACACCTGAACCAATCGGCGCGGCAGGATGGATGTCCACCGCATAAAGCTCCGACATCCGCGACTGCATGAAGAAGGCGAGCGTCTCGCGCCCCTGCCCCCACAGCCAGTGCCCCACACGATGCGTCTGCAGGGCCATGAAACCCTTGAAGAACAGGAAAGGTTGCAGCGCTGTCCGCGTCGCGGGATCACGATCCAGCACGGCCTGCAGATCGCGCTCCGCCGCTGCAACGATCGCCGGGTCGAGCCGATAGGCGTCCGCGCAGATCTCGCGGATCGCCAGCGCGCTCATGTCAGGACCACCGGCCTTCTGCGCGAGATGATAGCTCAGCGCCTCCGCGAAGCCGTCATGGCTCAGAACAGTGGCATTGAGATAGCTCGCCAGCGCAGGCTCCAGGCTTGCCTGCTGCTGAGCATCGAACCGTAGCTTCTGCCAAACGGGCGCTGCCGTTCCAGAATAGCCGATCGCCTCAGTCGTGGTGGAGCGTTCATCGGCCATGTTGGTCTCCCAAAACGCAGCAGGCTGGGGGGCCGCCCGCCCCTTCAGGTTTTGCCATGCATCAACCCGGAGAGCTCGCTCGGCAAGCCCCCGGTCCGAAGCAGATGGTCGGCCTTCAGGAGCATCACAAGGGAGAATGCGTCGGTAATCTCGCCGGAGACCGCCATTTTCACGGCATCAGCGAACGAAACTCTCCGAACGAATAGGTCCTCTGAACTGTCCTTCGCGAACCTGTCATCCGGCGCCAGCCCCCAGGCGATGAAGGCATAGGCCCGCTCGTCGGTAATGGAGTTCGACATGTGCATGTCCGAAACGAGGGGCAGCCAGTGCTCCGCCTGCAGGCCGCATTCCTCAGCCAGCTCCCGCTGCGCGCCATCAAGCGGCGGCAGGTTCTCTGGCCCACCTCCCTCCGGCAGCTCCCACGAATACCGCCCGAACGGAAACCGCTGCTGGCCCACCAGAACCGTATTCCCCGCCTCATCGATCGGCAGCACGCCAAGCGCCAGGTTGTGCGGGTGCACCAGCCCGTACAGCGCATCCGCTCCCGTCGGGGCCACAGCCTCATACTCGCGCACGGCAATCCACTTGCTGGTATAGACCGTCCGCACGGACTTGATGCGCCAGGGTTTGGGTGTGTCGGTCATGCCTGGCGGATAGTCGCAACATCGCAACTTGTCATCCCGCAAGCCCCGCAGCGGCCATCCCGTACCCAATTCCCGGTTCATGCATGCAGCGCGATGGTTCCGCGTTCTGCGCCGTCCGGGCCTGGGCCGGGATGACAATCAGGGGCCAAGCCTCTAGGTTCGGCCCCGACCAAGCCGGAGCCTGCCATGTATCTCAAATCCCTCGCCGCCACCCTTCTCGGCCTGTCGCTCGCCGCCTGCCAGCCTGCCGGCCGCAGCGAGCTGATCCCCGTAGAGGGCGACGCCGCCATCGGCCAGGCCGATGCGAAGGTCACGCTGGTCGAATACGGCTCGCCCACCTGCCCGGCCTGCAAGGCCTGGCACGACAATTTCTGGCCCGAGGTGAAGCGCGACTATGTCGAAACCGGCAAGATCAAGTTCGTCTTCCGCGAATTTGCCATCCATGGCGCCATCGACGCCGGCATCTTCGCCATCGCCCGATGCGCCGGGACGGAAGAGTTTTATTCGGTCATCGACGAAGCCATGGCGCGCCAGGAAACGATCGTCACCGCAAGCGGCAAGGGCGAGGCAATGCCGGAACTCAACGCGCTCGGCGCGAAATTCCGCATGAGCCCGGAGCAGGTCCAGTCCTGCATCAACGATCGCACCATCATCCGCCGCATCAATGATGTGCGCGCCGACGCGCAGGGCAAGGGCATAGACTCGACGCCCTCCTTCGTTCTCAATGGGGTCGTACTCGCAAGCAGCGACTGGCGCACGATCAAGCCGCTGGTCGACGCCGCCCTCACCGGCGGTGCGATCCCCCAACAGCCGGCGGAGGAAGCCCACGAGCACGCCCCCGGCGAGACGCACTAGGCATGCCCATCCGTCCGGATCTTCCGCCTGAACCAGACTTCGGCGCCACGCTCGATCCGGCGCATCCTTCGCCCGAAACCTTGCGCCTGCTTGCGCTGCGCCGCTCCACGCCGGTGACGGCGCTCGCCGAACCGGGCCCTTCGGCGCAAGATCTCGACGCCATCCTGCGCCTCGGCATGCGCGTGCCCGACCATCGCAAGCTCGAACCATGGCGCGTGCTGATCATCGAAGGTAATGCCCGCCTCAAGCTCGGCGAAATCTTCGCCGCCGCCCACAGGCTGCGTGACCCCGACACGCCCGAAGCCAAGCTCGCTGACGCGATACGCATGCCACTGCGTGCGCCCCTGATCGTCTGCGTAATCTCATCGCCCAACCATCACGATCCGAAGAAGACGCCGGTCTGGGAGCAGCAGCTCAGCGCCGGCGCCCTCTGCCAGAACATCCTCATCGCGTCACAGGCCATGGGCTGGGCCGGCGTCTGGATAACCGAGGACGCCGCCTACGACAGCCACGTCCACGCCGCCCTCGGCATGAGCATCCACGAACAGATCGCCGGCTTCATCTATCTCGGCACGGCCAAGGAAAATCCGGTGGAGCGCCAGCGCCCCACGGCCAGCGCCAAGGCCACACGCTGGACGGGCTGAGCCGGCCGCACGCAGCCGAATCCCTGCGCCTTGACGCTCCCCCCCCCACAACCCTACTTAGCGCCCGTTTGCGCGGCCCTCCCCCTGAGTCGCGCGGCCCCGTCAGGAGGCTGCCCAGATGACCAAACCCGCCACAGGCGCCATCGCTCTCGAGGATGGCGCCATCTTCTGGGGCGAGGGACATGGCGCCACGGGCGTCGCTGCGGGCGAACTCTGCTTTAACACCGCGATGACCGGCTATCAGGAAATCCTGACTGACCCGTCCTACGCCGAGCAGATCGTCCTCTTCACCTTCCCGCACATCGGCAATGTCGGCGCCAACGCCGACGACCAGGAAGAATCCTCCGCGCAAGGCATGGCCGCTGCACGCGGCGCTGTGTTCAAGGCCCCGCCGACCCTTCCGTCCAGCTGGCGCGCCGCCGACAAGCTCGGCGACTGGCTCGTCAAGCGCAACATCATCGGGCTGTCGGGCGTCGACACCCGCGCCCTCACGCGACGCATCCGCGAACTCGGCATGCCGAAATCCGCCATCGCCCATGCGCCGGACGGCAAACTCGACGCGAAAGCCCTGATCGAAGCCGCCCGCACATGGAAGGGTGTCGAGAACGCTGATCTCGCGATCAATGTGACGAGCGGCCAACGCTTCGTTTCCACCGCCGGCCTCTGGTCGATCCATGACGGGTTCGAAACCAGAAACAGCGGCAGGTTCCACGTCGTGCTGATGGACTTCGGGGTGAAGAAGAACATCCTGCGCAACCTTGCCGCCGTCGGTGCGAAGGTCACAGCCGTTCCCGCCCAGACCAGCGCACAGGACATCCTCGCGCTGAAGCCCGATGGCGTCGTGCTCTCAAACGGTCCGGGCGATCCGGCAGCCACCGCGCAATACGCTGGTCCGGAAATCAGGAAGCTGATCGCCTCAGGGGTGCCGATACTCGGCATCTGCCTTGGCCACCAGATGCTCGCCCTTGCGCTTGGCGCGAAGACGAAAAAGATGCCGCAGGGCCATCACGGCGCTAACCATCCGGTAAAGGACTTCACCACCGGCAAGGTCGAGATCGTCTCGATGAACCACGGCTTCACCGTCGACATCGACACGCTGCCGCCCGGCGTAGAGGAATCACACCGCTCGCTGTTCGATGGCTCCAACTGCGGCCTGAGCGTCGCCGGCAAGCCGATAATCTCGGTGCAACACCACCCCGAAGCGAGCCCCGGTCCGCAGGACTCGTTCTATCTGTTCGAGCGCTTCGCGAAGATGATGGCGGAGCGGAAGACGTAAGCGAAACGTCACCAAGACCTTTCACCGCCGCTCACACTTCATAAGGAATTCGGCAACTGCTCCTTCATCCGGACGTGGCAACATGGCCCGATCTGGAACACCGGGGCGAGCATGTCTGTCGACAGAAACGCAAACATCCACGAACGCCTGGCCGCTGCAGAAGCAGCGCTCCATGCAATCGGCCAGCAGATCTCGCCAGCGATCCACCACGTCGACATCGCAGTGCTGATCCCGGCCTACAACGAAGCGAAGACGATCGCCGACGTCGTCAAATCCTTCCGCGCAGCCCTGCCGAACGCCGGCATCTTCGTCTACGACAATAACAGCCACGACAACACCGCCACCATTGCCCGCGAGGCCGGCGCTATCGTTCGTCGCGAACCATTGCAGGGCAAGGGTCATGTCGTCCGTCGCATGTTCTCGGATATCGAAGCCGATGTCTATGTTATGGTCGATGGCGATGCGACCTATGACGCCGCCGCCGCTCCGCGCCTCGTCTCACGCCTGATCGAAACGCAGGCGGACATGGTCGTCGGCGCGCGCATCACCGAGGAGAAAGCGGCCTATCGCGCCGGCTACCGTTTCGGCAATCGCATGCTGACCGGCCTCATTGCATGGATCTTCGGCGACCGCTTCACCGACATGCTGTCGGGCTACCGCGCCTTCTCGCGGCGCTTCGTGAAATCCTTTCCCGCCCACGCCTCCGGCTTCGAGACGGAAAGCGAACTCACCGTCCACGCCCTCCAACTCGACATGATCACAACCGAAGTCCAGACGCCCTATGGTGCGCGGCCAGAAGGCTCGGTGTCGAAGCTTTCTACATTTGGCGACGGCTTGCGCATCCTCGGCACGATCGGCCGCCTTCTGCGCGACGAACGCCCGCTGCTCGTCTTCGGCGCCCTCTCAGGCGCGTTCATGCTGACCAGCCTCATCCTCGCCGCCCCGATCATCGCGGAGTTCATAACCACCGGACTGGCGCCACGCTTGCCGACTGCCTTCCTTTGCGGAACGCTGGCGGTCCTGTCCTGCATCAGCCTCGTCTCCGGCATCATCCTCGAAACCGTCAGCCTTGGGAGGCGCGAGATGAAGCGCCTTGCCTACAACGGCATCGAAAGCCTCGCCGCCAAGCTCGACCGTCTCGAGGAAACCCGTCTGACGCTGACATCGCTTCGTTCGAAGGCCCTCAGCGAAAACCCTGCCCTCGGCCTCGCTCCCCGCCGTCGCCGGACGCACTGACCGCTTGCCTGAGCCGGGCAGGACGGCCATTTAGAGGGCATGTCCGAAGCACGCCCCGAAACCCGCCTCCAGATCCGGATCATCCCGGT
>JBMOGP010000182.1:0-5543 GCA_049318285.1 Hyphomonadaceae bacterium | reverse complement strand
ACCCAGCACATCGGCGCCTATCAGGTGCAGCTCAAGACCGGCGAGAAGATCACCTTCCTCGATACGCCCGGTCACGCGGCCTTCTCGTCCATGCGCGCCCGCGGCGCCAACGCCACCGACATCGTCGTCCTCGTGGTGGCGGCGGATGACGGCGTGATGCCGCAGACGATCGAGGCGATCCAGCACGCCAAAGCGGCCAACGCGCCGATCATCGTTGCGGTCAACAAGATCGACAAGCATGACGCCAGGCCCGACAACGTACTTACCCAGCTCCTGCAATACGACGTGCAGGTCGAAGCGATGGGCGGCCAGACCCCGGCGGTATTCGTCTCGGCTCTCAAGAAGACCGGCCTCGATGAACTCACGGAGACGATTTCGGCGCTCGCCGAGATCCTTGAACTCAAGGCCAATCCCGATCGCGACGCCGACGGCGTGGTCATCGAATCCAAGCTCGACAAGGGCAGGGGTCCGGTGGCGACGGTTCTGGTCAAGCGCGGCACGCTTCGGCGCGGCGACATCATTGTTGCCGGCGGCCAGTGGGGCCGGGTCAAAGCCCTCTCGAACGAGCGCGGCCAGCAGGTCGAAGACGCCCGGCCGGCAACGCCGGTCGAAGTCCTCGGCCTCGATGGCGCCCCCGATCCGGGCGACCAGATGGTCGTGGTCGATTCGGAAGCCCGCGCCCGCGAGATCACGGATTATCGCCTGCGCACCAAGCGCAACAAGACCGGTACGTCGACACGGACAGGCACCTCGCTCGACCAGATGCTCGCGCGCCTCAAGGAAGGCGGATCGGCATCGACCGGCGGCCTCAAGGAAGCAACCTTCCTGGTCAAGGGCGACGTCCAGGGCTCGGTGGAGGCGATCACGCAATCGCTCGAGAAACTGTCGACCGAGGAGGTCCGCGCCCGCGTGGTCCTCGGCGCCGTGGGCGGTATCTCGGAAAGCGACGTCCAGCTCGCCATCTCGGCCAACTCGCCGATCATCGCGTTCAACGTCCGCGCCAACAAGCAGGCCCGCGACCTGGCGGAACGCGAAGGCGTCGAGATCCGCTACTACTCGATCATCTACAACCTGATCGACGACGTGAAGAACACGCTGTCGGGCATGCTGGCGCCGGAACGTCGCGAGACCTTCCTCGGTTATGCCGAAATCCTGCAGGTCTTCTCGATCTCGAAAGCGGGCAAGGTCGCCGGCTGCCGCGTCTCGGAAGGCATCGTGCGTCGCGGTTCGGGCGTCCGCCTGCTGCGCGACAATGTGGTCATCCACGAAGGCACGCTGTCCACGCTCAAGCGCTTCAAGGACGAAGTCCTCGAAGTGAAGCAGGGCATGGAATGCGGCATGGCCTTCGCCAACTACCAGGACATCCGCGAAGGCGACCAGATCGAGTGCTTCCAGGTCGAACTGATCGAGAGAAGGCTGGCGTAAGCGGATCTCTGGCCGTCACGCGCTTGGGGGCGCTCAACCCGCCCTCGGCTTGCCGAACAGGACCGTCATCGCCCGCCGCAATGACCTGGCTTGCCACAACGCCGCGAGCAGTTTTCCCAGCGAGGAGAAGTGCACCGCAACCGGGTTGCGGCTGTCGAGTTGCTCGACCAGACCATACTCGACCTTTTCGGTCTCTGCCGCGTAGGTGCCGAACATGCGATCCCAAACCATCAGGAACCCGCCATAGTTCTTGTCGATGTAGATCGGGTTGCGCCCGTGATGCACGCGATGGTTTGACGGCGTGTTGAGCCAGGGATCGAGCAGGGGCAGCTTGCCGACCAGCTCTGTGTGAATCCACTGCTGCCAGGCCAGAACCAGCCCGAGGCAGGCAAACACGAGGACGGGATGAAAGCCTGCGAGAACAAGCGGCAGATAGACGAGCGGGGCGAAGAAGAAATCGACGAAGCTTATGCGCAAGGCTATCGTCTGGTCGTAGTGGTCGGCTGAATGATGCACAGAATGGTAAAGCGACCACAGGGCGTTCACCTCATGGGCCAGCCGGTGCTCGCAGTAGTAGAAGAAATCCACGAGCAGGAAGCAGAGCAATGCGCTCGCCCACGTCGTGGCGATCGGCCACGGCGCCAACGCAGCAGCGGCGAAGAACAGCGCGGCAAGCAACGCGCCGAGCGCGATTTCGACCAGCGCTGCCGGCAACAGGCAGAACGCGCTGGTCACCATGCCGGCGATCCGCGTTCGCGTAAGCCGGCCCGCCCGGTGCAGCCGCCAGACCTCAAGGATCAGGACCGGCGCGCCGATCAGAAGGAGCACGCCTGCAAGGCCTCCAAGGATCGGCAGCAGGCCCGGGGGCGCGCCCTCGATGAGGGAAGCGCCGAAGTCGAAAAGGCTGATGCTGGCGTCTTCTGGCGGCATGATGCAGGGCATCCTCATTGCGAGAACGAGCGTTCGCTTTTATATTGATGATGCGTCCGTCTCCGTCAAGAGCGGCCATCCGGGCAGTAAAGAAAAGGAGAGGCGATGGCCCGCACGCGAAACGAAGAAGCGTTCACAGCCAGGCGCGCCGAGATCCTGCGCGTGGCGGAACGGTTGTTCGTGCAGCAAGGCTTCCACCAGACGGGCATGGCTGCAATCTGCGAAGCCGCCGGCATCAGCCCGGGCGCCCTCTACCGCTATTTCGGCTCCAAGACGGACATTATCCACGCTGTTGTCGCGGAGGAACGCGCAGAGGCGGCTGCATTGTTCGATGCGCTTGAGAAGGCGAAGGATTTCCCCGCCAGGCTCGTGACGGCTCTCGATGAGGCGATCATGGAGGTCAGCGACACGGACTATGCACGGCTCGCGCTCGAGATTGCCGCCGAGGGCGCGCGGGACAAAGACGTCGGCGCGCTGCTCCTTGAGGCGGAGAACGAGGCGCATACAAGGCTGCAGGCCATCATCGAACGGGCAAGGCGCGAGGGCCAGATCGCCCCTGCTGTGGAGCCTTCTTCATGCGCCTCGATGATCCTGATGCTCATACAGGGCGCGGCCAGCGGCTTTGGTGCGCAGCTTGCCGCGCGCAAGCCCGCCGCGCGCAAGGCCGCCCTGTCCCGCTTTGTTGCAGGAATGCTCGGAACGGCCTGATCCTGCCTGTACGGCTTGTCGTCACCTCACTGATTTGTGCGCGACAACGCCAACGGCCGCGCTAAACTCCCGCCCAACAAGAAGCCGGGAAACGGCTGAAACGGCGGGAGAGACATCGATGTCACAGCTCAGGATACGTATGCTTGCCGGCGGCGGCGCGCTTGCGCTTGCCATCGGTTCGCTTGCTGTCGCCCCAGCCCTGTCGCAGTCGGCCCGGGCCGGTGCGCATGGCAAGATCGAGGTGAAAATCCTCTCCTCGCGCTACGACCTCGTCTCCGGCGGCGATGCGCTGGTCGAGGTCAGGGCAAGCGAAGGCGCCAAGGCCAGCGAGCTGAAACTCTCGCTCAACGGCCGCCAGCTCCTCACGCCGCTGAAGTTCGATGCCGCAACCAATACGCTGCGTGGCGTCGTCAACGGCCTCGATACCGGCGCCAACTGGCTGCAGGTGAGGGGACCGTCGGGCTATTCGGTCAGCCAGCCGCTGGTGAACCATCCCATCACCGGTCCGATCCTCTCCGGCCCGCACATGACGCCCTATGAGTGCCGCACCGAACAGTCCGGTCTCGGCCCCGCCACTGACGCCAACTGCTCGGCGCCCACGAAATATGAGTGGTTCTACAAATCCACCGGCCCCGCCACCGGCACGGGCGCCGCCGCCACCCAGTTCAAGCCGCTCGCCAATCCGAAAGGCGCGCGTCCCGCCGATCTCGCCACGACGACGACGATCGACGGCAGAAACGTGCCCTACATCGTCCGCGTCGAAAGTGGCGTGATCAACCGCGCCATCTATCGCCTCGCTGTGCTCGACGATCCCGCAACCGACGCCTTCGGCGCCAATGAAGGCTGGAACAACCGCCTCGCTGTCACCTTCGGCGGCGGTTGCGGCACGCAGTACAATCAGGGCTCCAACGGCGTGCAGTCGATCCTCTCGGATCTCTACCTCGCGCGCGGCTTTGCCTACCTCAACTCCACCGAGCTCGTGAACCAGCAGCACTGCAACCAGGTGCTGCAGGGCGAGACTCTGATGATGCTGAAGGAGCACTTCGTCGAACAGTACGGCGTGCCGAAATGGACGGTCGGGACCGGCGGCTCCGGCGGCGCCATCCAGCAGATGGTCATCACGCAGATGTATCCCGGCCTGCTCGACGGGCTCCAGCCATCATTGAGCTTCCCGGACTCGTCCATGCAGACGGCCGACTGCGGCCTCCTGCAGACCTTCTGGCGCACGAGGGACGGCAAGACGTGGAGCGAGCAGAAGAAGGATGCCGTCGCCGGCTACAGCAATGGCACATGCGGCTCGTGGGAACGCTCCTTCGTCCGCACCATCCAGGCCGGCTTCGCTGAAGGCTGCGCGGTCTTGGACAAGTCGCTGGTCTATGATCCGAAGACCAACCCCAAGGGCATCCGCTGCACCACGCAGGAAATGCGCGTCAACATCTACGGCAAGGACCCCGTGACCGGCTTTGCCCGCCGCCCGATCGACAATATCGGCATCCAGTACGGGCTGAAGGCGCTCAACGACAAGGACATCTCGGTCGACGAGTTTCTGACGCTGAATGAGAAAATCGGCGGCAACGACATCGATGGCGCTTTCGTCGCCAAGCGCACCGTCGGCGACGAGACCGCGATCAAGGCGATCTACGCCTCGGGCACGTTCAACACCTTTAAAAACCTGGATGCTGTCCCGATCATCAACTATCGCGGCTATACCGACACAACCACGCCCGGCGACATCCATGACCGCCACCGTGATCTCACCATCCGCGCCCGTCTCGAGAAGGCGACGGGCTCCTCCGCCAACCAGGTCATCTGGGTCGCCGACCGCGCCCCGTCACAGGGCCAGCCGCCCAAGGTCAATCTCGCGCCGATCGCACTCGATGTGATCACCAAATGGCTCGACAGCATGGCCGCCGATCCCGTCCCGCTCACGCCCGCAAAAGTCGTGAAGCACAAACCTGCCGACGCCGTCGACGCCTACTGGACGCCCGATGGCCAGCGCGTCAACGAAGTCGCGAGCTGGGATCCCGACACCTCGTGGAACAAGACCTATCCGATCCACCTTGAGCCACGTCTCATCGCCGGCGCGCCCATCACCAACGACATCATGAAGTGCGCGCTCAAGCCGGTGAACCTCGCCGACTACAGCGTGAACCTCTCGAAGTCCCAGCAGGCGCGCCTCACGAAGATCTTCCCCGACGGCGTCTGCGACTGGAGCAAGCCCGGCGTCGGCTATTCGACCATCAAGGCAACCTACCAGCGCTACTGATGCGCAGGGCCTATTGGCGTGCCTTCAGGTCGGCCAGGAAGTGTTCCTGGTTCTCCGGAGAGATCGTCAGCCGCTTGCCGGCGCCATAGCTGATCACCAGCCTGTCCAACGACAGGGCCGGGCTGGAGCCCCCGCGCCGGAACAATCCGTGCGGTTTCCCGGCGCCCGTGATGTCGGCAAGCGCGATGGTCCAGCGCAACGGTCCCGACCGGAC
>JBMOGP010000181.1:0-5547 GCA_049318285.1 Hyphomonadaceae bacterium | reverse complement strand
ATGAGTGGCTGATCAGCGTTGAACCGAAGCGCATCGCCTCATCGCTAGAGCAGGAAGCAATGATCGCACGCGCGCGAATGGGACGTCTTCAGGCGAGCCTTAACCAGAAAAAGTGGGAGCTGGCCGCCAGCATGGCACCAGCGTACAGCAGACCGCGCTGGAGCGTTATGCGCTTGCGATGGAAATCCTTTTTGAGGCGTTCAACAACCCCTGAGGAAACCGGCGAGCTTGGCGCCATTACTGACGCTGTCGGGGCGTGAGCATGCGGTGGGTGTGAAAGTCCGCGGCCTTGCGGAGCTGAACGGTCTGACGTTGGGCTCCTTCCATGATCATCCATATTGTTGCGTCCAATGCGCTGGCCCGTGCTTACGGCTGCAAGAACCAGCAGAGAAAACGCATGACCCTTCGATCGACGGCTCGGGCCATCGGGCAGGTCAGCGCCTTGCAGGGTGCGTTCCTTTGAAGGCGTTGCCAGACAATGCTGCATTGATGTTGCCTGTCGGGCGGACCTCAGAATGCAGATCGCTGATCATTAGTGAATGGTTTCGTGTCTCGCCGAGCTGTCGGGTCTAGGCAGTCGCAGCGTCCGGGTCTGCCTGAGCGCGCAGCTCCGCCCTATGGCACGGTTGTTGCTCCCATAGCCTATTGAGGACGCGTGCATGGTAAACGGCCTGACTGTTCATTCCAACTCCCGCCCTTCCCCGTCAGAGACCGTATAAATGTCTGGTCAGGAATTGTCCTCTCAGGAAACGGCTTATGCGCCGCTGTATGCGGATGATTCCGCACACCGGTTGTCCGTGCCGGAGGGTAGGGGGAGCTCCTCGCGGGAAGCCCTTGGCGGCCTGTCCAAGCGCCTCTTTGATGTCATCGTAACGTCCATTGCGGTCATCTTTCTCATGCCGGTGATCATTCTCATCGCGCTCATCGTGCGCGCCTATGACGGAGGTCCAGCTCTTTATCGACATCAACGCGTGGGCCTGGGAGGGCGACTGTTTGCATGTCTCAAATTCCGCTCGATGAGGGTTGATTCCGAGCGGGTCCTCGAGGCGCATCTGGCAGCCAGCCCGGCGGCGGCGCGCGAATGGGCTCTCTACCAGAAGCTTCGCTCTGACCCTCGCGTTACCCCGGTTGGGAGGTTTCTGCGCAAAACAAGCTTGGATGAGCTGCCGCAGCTGTTCAACATTCTGCTTGGGGAGATGAGCCTTGTTGGGCCGCGTCCGATCGTGCCGTCAGAGCTTGAGCGCTACTGCCTCGCAAGCGTTCACTATCTTCGGGCGCGCCCTGGTCTGACGGGCCTATGGCAGATCAGCGGCCGCTCTCTCCTTACCTATGAGCGTCGCATCGAACTTGATTGCGAGTACGTCAACCGCTGGCGGTTCCTGAGCGATGTCTCGATTATCCTGCGTACAATACCCGCTCTTCTGTTCCGAGGAGGAGCGATATGACGGAAACAACCGCCAGCGCCTGGCCAGCCCGGCCGGCTGTCCGGCGCCGCACCGAGCGGGCGCTGAAGGTCGCAATCGTCCACTACTGGCTTTTGAACATGCGCGGAGGCGAGAAAGTCCTGGAGGAAATCTGCGAACTGTTTCCCCAGGCGGATATCTTCACGCACGTTTATGTCCCCGGCCGCGTGTCTGACAAGATCCGGAGGCATCGTGTCAAGACAACGTTCATCGCGGGCCTGCCTCTGGCGCGCTCCAGTTACCAGACCTACCTGCCACTTATGCCCATGGCTCTGGAAGAGCTGGATCTGTCCGCATACGATCTGGTCATATCGAGCGAGGCGGGCCCGGCAAAAGGCGTCATCGTCCGGCCGGATGCCCTGCACGTTTGCTATTGTCACTCGCCGATGCGCTACATATGGGACCAGTATCCCGTCTATCGGCGTTCGGCCGGGCTCCTGGCGAGGCTGCTGATGCCCTTTCTGATGAGCCGGCTGCGCCAGTGGGATGTGACGTCGTCCGCGAGAGTGGACCACTTCCTGGCTAATTCAACGGCAGTTGCGGCGCGGATCAGGAAGTACTGGCGCCGCGAAGCTGAGGTCGTGCCTCCCCCGGTTGACACGGCGCGGTTCAGCGCGGCTCAGCGACGCGATGATTACTACCTCTTTGCCGGCGAACTGGTTCCTTACAAGCGTGCGGACCTTGCTGTGAGCGCTTGTACAGCTCTGGACCGGCGTCTCATCGTTATCGGTGATGGCCCGGATGCGCGGCGGCTACGCAAAATCGCCGGCCCAAGGGTTGAGTTTCTGGGGCGCGTTTCCGACGAGGTTCTTGCACAGCACTATGCACGTTGTCGTGCTCTTCTGTTTCCCGGGGAAGAGGATTTCGGGATCATCCCGGTCGAGGCGATGGCCTCAGGCGCGCCCGTGATTTGCTTCGGCCGCGGCGGCGCGAACGATACCGTCATACCGGATGTGACGGGCATCTTCTTTGAGGAACAGACGCTTGAGGATATGATGCAGGCGATAAGGCGTTTCGAGATGGTCGAGCATACCTTCGATGCGGGGCGCCTGCAGGAACATGCCGCCGGGTTTGCCAGAGGTCTGTTTCGGCAGCGTTTTGGCGCCATCATCCAACGGCTCATGCAGTCCGACCTGTACCAGGCAGGCCCTGACCTGCCAGCGCCCGGAACCGGCGCAGCAAGGGCTGCGGGTCTGTCTGCCTTGGTGACCGCGGATGACGAAAAGCTTTGACATGTCGCCGACCGCTGTTTCCTGTTGAATCCCTGGGGGCCTCGTAACGCATGAACACGATGGAAAGCATACCTCGACCTGCGCGCGCTGCGGGTCCGCCTCCTGAAACTGACGCGGAAGCAGTCGGTTTCCAGGAATTTGCGATTATGCTGCAGCGGTGGAGATGGATAATTCTCGCCTCGGTGCTCGGCGGCAGTATTTGCGCTGCCGTTGTTTACATGACGATGCCCGTGAAATTTTCTGCAGCTGCAACAGTCGTCCTTGTCGCGCCCCGGGAGATAACAACAGATCGGCCGGTTTCTGAGCCTATGGGCGCAGCAGAGGTGGAGTCAGAAATAGCCATCATAAACTCCACAGCGGTCGCCGACGTCGTGGTTGCAAGGTTAGGCTTGGCCGACGATCCGGCATGGAGCGGTCAGCCGGGCGGGCCTGGAAGCGGTGCTCCGCAGAGCGATGCGCTGAAGCGCCTGCGCACTGAGACTGCGATCCGCCGAATAAATGAAGCGACCCGGGTGAACCGCCTGGAGACGAGCTATGCCATCGAAATCAGGGTGACGACCCCTAAGGCTGAAGATGCTGCCAAGCTGGCCAACGCGCGTGTTGCAGCCTACCTTGAATGGCATCGCCTGGCCCGCAATGACAGCTCTGCTGAAGCGGCAGGCTGGATCAACGACAGGCTCGAGGAGCTGCGCGCAGAAGTCGAGACAAAGGAAGCCTTTGTGGAGAGCTACCGCGCCAGCCAGGGGCTGCTCTCGACGGAGGGCGCGACAGCTGCCGAACAGCAGCTCGCCAGTGCAAGAGCGGAGGCCGCTATTGCCGAGCGTGAGTTCAATGCGACCAGCGCCCGGAGAAAGCAGGTTACCGATCTCAGGGTGGCGGGCGGGTCGGTGGATACCTCGGCGGCAGCCATCAACTCACCGCTGATACAGAGCCTGAGGGTGCAGGAAGCAGACGTCCAGAGACGGCTTTCGACGCTGAAGATGACGTATTTTGATACTCATCCCAGTGTTCAGCAGGTGGAGGCCGAAGCCCGCGATGTCCGCGTTTCCATCGACCGTGAGCTCGACCGGATTCTTATCAATCTGGGGAATGAGGTAGCAGTCGCCGCAAACCGCTTGTTGGCGGCGAGGTCCGCTCTTGATAGCGCGCAGCGCCGGCTGGCCGAAAACAACTCGGGGAGCATGCGTCTGCGTGAACTCGAGCGCGACTTCTCCGCCAGCCGCGACAGCTATGAGGAGTATCTCGCTATGAAGCAGGAGGCCTCCGCGAGGGTCACGCGGGCGCCCGCTGTCGCGCAAGAGCTGAGCCCGGCTGTGGTCCCAAGCACGCCAGACAGGCCTGCGCTCTCCCTCATGCTTGCTTTTGGCGCGGCTGTGGGTCTCCTGGGCAGTGTGTCGGGGATGTTCATCAGACGGCTGCTTGATGACCGCCTCTATGGCGCTTCTGATGTGTTGCGCAAAGTTGGCCGCCGTGCGCTCGTCTCGATACCGCGTATCGGCAAGGATAAGCTGCGGTCTCTGCCCGCGGCTGAACGCAATCCGTCCGGTTACGTCATCAGCAAGCCATTCTCCGCCTTTGCCGAAACCTATCGTGTTCTGCGTAAGGCGATTTATCCGTCTGGCCGAAGCAGGCGGGGTGCGATTGTTGCGATTACATCCGCGGTTCCTGACGAAGGCAAGACGACAACCTCGTGGAACCTTGCCCGTGTTGCGGCGCTCTCGGGGCAGAAGGTTGTTATCGTCGATTGTGACCTCAGGCGAAGGAGCCTCAGCAGCCTTGTCAGTGGCAAAACCGTCATTGGACTGTCCGCCGTCGTCAGCGACCCTTCCCGGCTCGCCGAGGCTCTCATCAACGATGCGGCATCAGGAGCATCTGTTGTTCCCGCACTAATCGATGATTTTATGGCGAACGATCTGGTTGGGTCACCGGATATGCGCGCTTTCATCGAACTGCTCAGACAGAACTATGATCTTGTCGTTCTTGACTGTCCGCCGGTCCTTACGGTGGCAGACGCTATCGCAGCCGTCATGCTGGCTGACTGCACAGTGCTTGTGACCAAGGCCAACCAGACGCGGGCGAGGGTGGTCCGGTCGGCGATCAATCAGATAGAGACGGCAGGCGGTGAAGTCGTCGGTATTGCGCTCAACTGCGTGGAGCCCCGCTTCATAGGGCGGTACTCTTTCGATGACAGCCTCTATTTTGAGGCGTCCAAAAGTAAATACTACGTCAATTAGATGTACGCCTACGCCTACGCCTACGCCGACGCTTTCAATTACCCACAAATCCTTTCGCTTCAATCCCGGCGCCGAGTTCGATGACGGTGAGTCTGGCGAGGCCGCGCCAGATCACGACGTTGCCTGGCGGCGGATCGTACGCATGCGGTGAAGGCCGCGGCTGA
This sequence comes from Hyphomonadaceae bacterium, assembly GCA_049318285.1. GTDB lineage: Bacteria > Pseudomonadota > Alphaproteobacteria > Caulobacterales > Hyphomonadaceae > UBA7672. The sequence goes on along the minus strand of JBMOGP010000181.1, from coordinate 454 downwards.
GAGCGCCGAGGCCGGGCATGGAGGCTAATTCGGCTTTTTGTATTTTGGGATGAGCTCGATGAGCCTGTCGATGCCCTCTGGGGTGAACGCGACGATGAACTCATGGTCGACACCGTAGACGTTGAGGCATCCGTCTTCAGGCGACATGTCGCAAGCAATTTCGAAGATGAAGTCTTCGTCTTCCCCGACGATCTCAGCGACACGATCGATGGCGACGAGGAAGCTTGGCGGAGCTGGCACGCTCAAGCAGCCTGAGAGAGAGCAGCCTGCGCTTTCCAGTTCCACGGCAACAGCTCATCGAGCCTGGAGGCTGGATGACCAGCGATCCTTGCGAGGACGTCGGCGAGCCAGGCTTGGGGATCAATGTCGTTGAGCTTGGCGCTGAGTACGCCTCCGCCGAGGGCCGCCTTGTGCGGCCTACGTTGATCGGGAGGATGGCCGCTGCAACTAGTTT
>JBMOGP010000180.1:0-5549 GCA_049318285.1 Hyphomonadaceae bacterium | reverse complement strand
ACCTTGCACGCGCCTTCAACTTCGCGCGAAGGGCCCGCGACGCGCTGGACATGAGCACGCCGAATGGTCAGCGTGCGGACGACATCATGGCCCTGTCCGACCCACGCAACAACCCGCGCATGATGCGCCGCAACCTGAGCGAGATGGCGCTGGAGCACCGGCACTGAGCGTCAGATCCGGGCCGGACCGCCCATTTCCCTTGAGACCCGCCATCCTCCCTTTAGAACCGGGAAAACAGGATGGCCCGGAAGGAACCTGCACATGCGCCTGACAACCGCCCTTTGCGCCCTGTTCGTGCTTGGCGCTGCTGCCTGTTCCGGCGGCGAGGTAAAGGCCCCTGACTCGGTTGGCGGCCTCGAGAAGGCGCAGGTCGAGGCGATCGTGAAGGAGTATCTCCTGCGCGAGCCGGAAATCCTGTTCGAGATGCAGACCGCCTTCCAGCGTAACCAGGTGGCGACGCAGACCCTGGTGGCGGAAGGGGCATGGGACAAGCTGCTCGCCTCCTCGAAGGACGACCCCTATATCGGCCGCAAAGATGCGCCGATCACCATCATCGAGTTCAGCGATTATGACTGCGGCGTGTGCAAGGCCGCAGTACCGTGGGTGATGGCGCAGGTCGATGATCGTCGCAGCGACATCAAGCTGATCGTCAAGGAGTCTGCCGTGCGCGGCGAGGACTCGCGCCGGGCGGCGATCGCGGCAATGGCGGCGCACAGCCAGGGCAAGTATCGCGAGATGCACGTGGCGCTGATGAATGCGCCGGCGAACGCCTATACGCCCGCCAATCTCGAGATCATCGCACAGTCGGTCGGGCTTGATATTGCGCGCTGGAAGAAAGACATGGCGGACGCAAACCTGATCAGGCGCGTCGATCGATCGGTGGAAGAGTTCGACATGGCGGGCCTGCAGGGCACGCCCTCCTTCCTGATCAACGGCAAGTTCGTCGGCGGCTTCGGGCAGGAAGAGCTCGAGTCGCTGATCGAAGCGACGCGGCAGCAGATCCGAAGCTAGATCAACCCACCCAGCGGGCTCGACGGATCGGCGTAGCGTTTCTTCGGCATTCGCCCGGCGAGATAGGCTTCGCGGCCAGCGATAACCGCGTGCTTCATTGCCCGGGCCATGCGGACAGGGTCTTTCGCTGCCGCAATGGCCGTGTTCATGAGCACGCCATCAACACCCAGCTCCATCGCAATGGCGGCGTCCGACGCGGTACCCACGCCAGCATCAACAATAACAGGCACTTTGCACTGCTCGACGATGAGCCGGATATTCACCGGGTTCTGCACGCCGAGCCCTGAGCCGATCAGCGAGCCGAGCGGCATGATCGCGCAGCAGCCTGCATCCTCCAGCTTGCGCGCGTAGACTGGATCGTCAGAGCAATAGACCATCACGTCGAAGCCATCCGCGATCAACGCCTTCGCCGCGACAAGCGTTTCCGACATGTCGGGGTAGAGTGTCTTCTGGTCGGCCAGCACCTCAAGTTTCACGAGATTCCAACCGCCCGCCTCGCGCGCAAGACGCAGCGTGCGCACCGCCTCCTCGGCGGTGTAGCAACCAGCGGTGTTGGGCAGGTAGGTAAAGCGCTTCGGGTCAAGGTGATCGACCAAGCGCTCCGCTCCCTTGTCGGCGACGTTCACACGGCGCAAGGCGACGGTGACGATCTCCGCTCCAGCCGCCTCGGCCGCCTCCGCGTTCTGGGCGTAGCTGGCGTATTTGCCAGTCCCCACGATGAGGCGCGAGGTGTATGCCTTGCCGGCGATAATGAGGCGATCGCTGGTTGCGGTGGTCGGCGCTTGATCGGGCATGTCTCAACTCATTGTTTGACGTAGCGCGTGCGCCCTAGGGCATTCCTGCAATCGTGCCAAGCTTGCGGCCACCTGCCGTAGACATGGCGAGGCCCGCCTTCATTGCGAATGCTTTTGCAGGACTTTCTGGTTCGCAAGTCTGAGCAGAAAACTGTTCGCCGGAGTTTGGTGCGCCGATCGATGCCAGAGCGCGAGCAACCTGGCGCTCCTCGGCCTTGGCCATTCGCATCAGAAACAGCCCGCAAGCCCAGAATGCTTCGCCGGAAAGTCCGCGCCGCTCCGCGCGGTCCAGATCGATCAACACGTCTTGGTTTCGGGACGGCTCAAGGCACAAACATGCATTGCCAGGCTGGTAGGGGGCGCCGCGGAGAAGCGCTTGCGGCATTGCTCATCCCCCCCCGACGAACTGCACGATCTCTATGCGATCGCCTTCGCTGAGCCGGGTCGTTCGATATAGGGATTTCGGGACGATCTCGCGATTGCACTCCACCGCCATGCCTTTTTCCGGCATGGCCAGCTGGCTCAGCAACTCCCCGATGGTGGCGCCATCGGGGGCTTCGATCGCCTCGCCGTTGAGAAACAGGTTCATTTCGTCTTCCGAACGCTTGAATCTGGCATTTGAACCGGACCCGGATTCGCCTATTCAGTCTCATCGCCAGACCGCTGGTCTGGCTGCGAACCGATCTCAGGTAAAGGTCCTTGATGAGCCTGACCATCTACTGCCTGAACGGCCCAAACCTCAACCTGCTGGGTGAGCGCGAGCCTGCCGTCTATGGCAAGGGCACGCTGGCCGACCTCGAAAAGCTGACACAGGAAGCCGCGACCCAAGCTGACGCGAAGCTGATCTTCCGCCAGTCCAACCACGAAGGCGAGCTGGTGGACTGGATTCAGGAAGCCCGTAGACAGGCAGGCGGGCTGATCCTAAACGCGGGCGGCTATACGCACACTTCGGTCGCAATCCACGACGCGCTCAAGGTGTTGACCATTCCGGTCGTGGAAGTTCATCTCAGCAACCCTGGGAATCGCGAAGAGTTCAGGCACAAGAGCCTCGTGTCTCCAGCAGCTTCCGGCATCATCGCCGGCTTTGGTCCCCTGGGCTACCGACTGGCCATTCAGGCTGTCGCCGCCCTCGCTGAACAGAAGAGAGTTTGACGATCATGGCCGACAAGCCTCCCGAAAAGAGTGGCAGGTTCGACACCGGGCTGATCCGCGAGCTCGCAGCTATCTTGCGGGAAGCCGACCTCGGCGAGATCGAGATCGAGCAAGGCGGCATGCGCATCAAGGTGGTTAAGCCGGAAGCCAGGACCGTCCATATGGCGCAAGCCTACGCGCCGGCACCCTCAGCGGCGCCAGCCAGCGCGCCTGCAGTTACAGCCGCAGCGCCTACGACCAAGGCTTCCCTTCGCGATCATCCAGGCGCCGTGAAGTCGCCGATGGTTGGCACTGTTTACATGCAGGCCGAGGAAGGCTCGCCGACATTCGTCAAGGTCGGCGACACGGTGAACGCCGGCGCAACCCTGCTGCTCGTCGAAGCGATGAAGACGTTCAATCCCGTCACGGCCCCGCGCGGCGGCAAGGTCATGCAGATCCTTGTCGAGAACCAGCAGCCCGTCGAATTCGGCGAACCACTCGTCATCATCGAGTAGCGCGATGTTCGAGAAGATCCTGATTGCAAACCGTGGCGAGATCGCTCTCCGCGTACACCGCGCGTGCAAGGAGATGGGCATCCACACGGTGGCCATCCATTCGGAAGCTGATCGCAATGCCATGCACGTCCGGCTCGCCGACGAGAGCGTGTGCGTAGGTCCCGCGTCGGCTGCCAAATCCTATCTGAATATTCCCGCGATCATCACTGCCGCCAAGATCACGGGCGCCCAGGCAATCCACCCGGGCTACGGCTTCCTGTCCGAGAACGCGAAGTTCGCCGAGATCGTCGAGAAGTCCGGTATCACCTTCATCGGACCCAGGCCGGAACACATCCGGATGATGGGCGACAAGATCACCGCCAAGGAAGCGATCCAGACAGCCGGCGTGCCAGTTGTGCCCGGCTCGGAAGGCGAAGTGGTCGATCTCGAAAGCGCGAAAGCCAATGCGAAGCGCATCGGCTACCCGATCCTGATCAAGGCAACGGCTGGCGGCGGTGGCCGCGGCATGAAGGTTGCGCACTCGCCGGAAGAACTCGAACTCGCCTTCACAACGGCGCGCACGGAAGCGAAGACCGCGTTCGGCAATGATGCGGTCTATATGGAGAAGTATCTCCAGAAACCGCGCCACATCGAAATCCAGGTCGTCGCCGACAGCCATGGCAATGTGATCCATCTGGGCGAGCGCGACTGCTCGCTGCAGCGGCGGCACCAGAAGGTGTTTGAGGAAGCGCCCTCGCCCGTCATCGACGAGACCGCCCGCGCCGCGATCGGCAAGACCGTGACGACCGCCATCAAGAAGCTGGGCTATCTTGGCGTCGGTACGATCGAGTTCCTTTACGAGAATGGCGAGTTCTACTTCATCGAGATGAACACGCGCCTGCAGGTCGAGCATCCGGTCACCGAGATGATCACGGGCGTCGATCTTGTGCAGGAGCAGATCCGGATCGCCTTCGGTGAGAAGCTGTCGCTGGCTCAGAAGGATGTGAAGATAACCGGCCACGCCATCGAGTGCCGCATCAATGCGGAGAACCCGGAAACCTTCACGCCCTCGCCGGGCCTCATCCAGGAGTTCCACGCGCCAGGCGGCCTCGGTGTGCGCCTCGATAGCGCGGCCTATTCCGGCTATCGCGTACCGCCGCATTACGACAGCCTGATCGGCAAGCTGATTGTCTATGCGCCCACACGCGCCGAAGCGCTCGCACGCCTGCGCCGTGCACTGGACGAAACAGTTGTTTCCGGCGTCGAGACAACATTGCCGCTGCATCGCCGGCTCGCCAGCAATGCGGACATCGCCAGGGGAGAGTATGATATCCACTGGCTCGAGAAGTTTCTCGGGATGAAGACATAGGCTCCGGGCGTGGGCATGCGGTCGTGGCTCGGGTATTGGGACCTCCGCGCATGAGCCGGGTTTTTGGCCCCAACGCGTTGCTCGACTGCTATCGCCGCGGCGTCTTTCCGATGGCGGATTCGCGCGATGACCCACGGCTGTTTCTCGTCGATCCTGATCTGCGCGGCGTGCTGCCGCTCAACGGCTTCCACGTTTCGAAGAGTTTGCGCAAGACGATCCGGCGGGATCCATTCGAGATCAGGATCGACACTGCATTCACGCGTGTGATGCAACTGTGCGCCGAGGCCGCGCCGGACAGGCCACAGACGTGGATCAACGCCCAGATCCTGAATCTCTACAGCTCGCTGCATCGCGCGGGCCACGCGCACAGCATCGAGGCGTGGCGCGCTGGCGAGCTGGTAGGCGGACTCTATGGCGTGAGCCTCAAGTCGGCGTTCTTTGGCGAGAGCATGTTCTCGCGCGCGACCGACGCGTCCAAGGTGGCGCTGGCGCATCTGGTCGCGCGGTTGAAAGCCGGTGGCTACAGGCTGCTCGACACGCAGTTCGTGACAGGGCATCTCGAAACATTCGGTGTCGAGGAGGTGCCGCGCGATGCGTTCCGCAAGCGCCTGCAAGAGGCGCTTCAGCACGACGCCACGTTCGGGACGCGGACCTATTGCGGCGCAGACGTGCTGCAGCTGATCACCCAGACGTCATAGGTCGGGTGTTCGAGGGCGCTGAGGCCCGGCGAGGACGCATACATCCAGCCGG
>JBMOGP010000179.1:0-5566 GCA_049318285.1 Hyphomonadaceae bacterium | reverse complement strand
AAGGGGCCTGCGCTGAACAGGGCGGCGAGTGTCGGCGCCGTGGCGGTGGGCGCCAGCCGGGCGTAGTCCTCCGCCGAGAGCACGACGACGGCCTCCTGCCCGCGCACGGTCACATGCTGCGGTCCGGAGGCGCGCGCCCGGCGGACAAGCTCGCTAAACCGCGCCTTGGCTTCTTCCAGGCGCCACGACGCGCCCCGGGAGGTTGCACCTGCGCGCCGTGCTTTGGCAGATGCGGGTGGACGGGTTGACATGACTTTTCCTGACCAGACTGGTCAGAAGATAGAGGCATGGCTGCCGCTGTGCAAGAACGGCCACGACCGCAATGCAGGCAATGCGCGCGGCATGACGCGGAGACTACCGCCGGTCGTCGCCTTGCAACATCGCCAGTAGCCGCTCGGCCACGGCCAGATGCTGCCGGACAGTGCCGATCGCTTGATCGGCGTCAGCCTGACGGCGTCCTGCCAGGCGCACGACAGCCAGCCAAACCGCGTCGGACTGCTGCATCAGCGCGATCAGGTGCTCGCCGCTGGGTCCCTGCCTGCCGCTGATCCAGCCCTTCACAGACCTTTCGCTGGCGCCGGTCCAACGCATGATGACCTTCGCCGAAACACTGCCCGCGGCCGTGTCACCGCGCAGCGCCTCGCCGATCGCGCGCGCGTAGCCGATTGGCGCCCGCGCTTCCACATCGGAAAAGGGCAACTTGTTGCCCTTCGAGTGCAACAAGTTGCCCTTCTTCGTCGGCACAGCCCGATTCGCTCCCGCTAAACTGCGAGCGAAGGTGCAATGCACTCGACCACGTAGCCCGCACTGCCGGGCCGTGATGAAGTCGCTGCGTCCCTTTTTCAGATGCGAGACAGGGATGGGTCGTGAGCGAGCAATCCGACGCAAGTCAGCAGAACGAGCTTGGAGCGCCAACGCCGATGGTCCGCGCTGCCGAGTATGTGCGGATGTCCACGGACCACCAGCGCTACTCCACCGAGAACCAGGCTGATGCGATCCGCGAGTACGCTGCGCGGAACAGCATCGAGATCGTTCGCACCTACGCCGACCACGGCAAGAGCGGATTGAGCATCGCAGGGCGTGACGCGATGAAGCAGATGCTCGCCGACGTGGAGGGGCGGACGTGCGATTTCTCCCTGATCCTCGTCTACGACGTCAGCCGGTGGGGGCGCTTCCAGGACACTGACGAAAGCGCCTACTACGAGTACAAGTGCAAGAAGGCCGGCGTCCGGGTGATCTACTGCGCGGAGCCGTTCGAGAATGACGGCAGCGTGGCCTCCGAGATCTTCAAAAATATCAAGCGCACCATGTCGCGCGAGTACAGCCGCGAGCTGGCGAACAAGGTCTTCAAGGGCCAATGCCGCCTCATCGAGTTGGGCTTTCGGCAGGGCGGCTCGGCTGGCTTTGGGCTACGGCGGTCCCTTGTCGACGGCGGCGGGATGCCGAAGGGCGAACTGAGCCGCGGCGAGCACAAGAGCATTCAGACCGACCGCGTCGTACTGACGCTGGGTCCCGTCGACGAGGTCGAGACCGTCCGCGGGATCTATCGCAGCTTCGTGGAGGACGGCCGCAACGAGGACGCCATCGCGCGTGACCTGAATGAGCGCGGCATCCTGAATGACGTCGGACGCCCCTGGTCCCGCGGCACGGTCCATCAGGTTCTGATCAACGAGAAATACGTCGGCGACAACGTCTGGAACCGTGTCTCGATCAAGTTGCATGAGCGGCGGCGCAGAAATGCGCGCGATGAGTGGATCCGGCGGGATGGCGCCTTCCCCGCCGCGGTGGACCGACTGCTCTTCGAGGCGGCGCAGGTCATCATCCAGGAACGCGCGCGGAAGCTCACCGACGACGATATGTTGGAGGCCCTGCGCCGGGTACTGGCGACGCATGGGCGCCTCAGCGGGATCCTGATCGACGAAGCGGATGACGCGCCATCCAGCAGCGCCTACTCGCAGCGCTTCACCAGCCTCCTGAAGGCGTATCAGCTGATCGGCTACACGCCGGAGCGCGATTTCGCCTTCCTCGCGGCGAACCGGGCTACTCGGGACATGCACCCCACTGTGGTGGCAGAGATCATGGCCGGCCTCGAGCACGCGGGCGGCAGGGTCACCCGTGATCCAGATACCGACTTGCTCACGGTCAACCAGGAATTCACGGCCGCGATCGTGCTGTCACGATGCCGGATCGCACCAAGCGGCACCCGCCGCTGGCTCATCCGCCTGGATGAAGGTCTCACCCCGGACATCACGGTAGCTGTTCGGTTGGAGCCGGGCGAAACAGCGGCACTCGATTACTACCTGCTGCCGTGGATCGACCTCCAGCTTTCGTCTCTGCGGCTCCGGCAGGCGAACGGCTTTGGCCTCGATGCCTTTCGGTTCGACACGCTGGAGCCGTTCTTCGATCTCGCGGCACGGACACCAATCCGAGGAGTGGCGTGATGGCCCAGGGGGAGACGACGAGCAAAGCGCAGGACATCGCCGTGGACCTGATCCACATCGCGAACCCCCGCGTGCGTAGCCAGCGCGCGTTTGACGACCTGGTCGCGAGCATTGCCTCGGTTGGCCTGAAACGGCCGATCACGGTCGCGGCGCGCCCATCCAGCGCAGGTCTCCGGTATGACCTTGTCTGCGGGCAGGGACGCCTCGAAGCCTTCAGGCAGCTGGGCCAGTCGGTGATACCCGCGTTCATCGTCGAGGCCGACGCGGAGCAGCTGCAGATCATGAGCCTGGTGGAGAACCTGGCACGACGCCAGCACCATGCCCTCGATCTCCTGCATGACATCCAGGGCATGCGCGAGCGCGGACATTCCGAAATAGAAATTGCCCGCAAGACAGGACTGACCGGCGAGTATGTCCGCGGCGTCCTGCGGCTGATCACGAAGAGCGAGACGCGCCTGCTCGCGGCAGTGGAGAAGGGCACGATCCCGGTGTCCATCGCCGTCGATATCGCCCTCGCCGCGGACACCGACACCCAGCGCGTGCTGCAGGAGGCTTACGAGAAGAACCTGCTGCGTGGGCATAAGCTCATGGCGGCCAAGCGCTTGGTCGAGCAGCGTCGTCGCAAGCGGGGCTACGAGGGAGGGAGGGATCGCGAAGCACGCGCGCGGCCACTGTCCGTCAATGCGTTGGTGCGAACCTACCAGCAGGATACCGAGAAGAAGCGCCTTCTCGTGCGCCGGGCCCAGGCGACACGCGATCGGCTCGTCTTTGTCGTCGAGGCGCTTCGCACCCTCATGGCCGACGCCAGCTTCGCCAGGCTGCTGACGGCTGAGCGAATCGAGACCTTGCCCCGCAGCCTGAACGAGCGTCTGCGTGCACGGGAGGGCGCATGATGGCGAAGTCCCCGCAAGGCAAGGTTGTTCAAGCCTGCTTCGAGCAGAAGCTCGTCTCGCTCCCAATCAGCCAGATCGACTTCCTGCGGCCGGTCGCGGCGAAGGTGCGCCGATCTGCGAAGTATGCGCGCATCGCGGCTTCGATCGACGAGGTTGGGATGATTGAGCCGCCCGTCGTGGCTCCGCGCCCATCGCATGATGGGCGATACCTGCTGCTGGATGGGCATCTGCGTGTTGACGTACTGGCGTCACGCGGTGCCCAGCATGTTGCGTGCCTTCTGGCCACCGACGATGAAGCCTTCACATACAACAAGCGGATCAGTCGGCTGGCGGCGGTGCAGGAACACCGCATGATCTTGAAGGCGATCGAGGACGGCGCCTCGGAGCAGCGCATCGCGCGTGCCTTGAATATCGACATCCAGACACTGCGCGCGAAGAAGCGCATGCTGACGGGTGTTTGTCCGGAAGCGGTGGACCTGCTGAAGGACCGGTCGATCGCTGAGGGCCTGTTTCGCGTGCTGCGGCGCATGCAGCCGTTGCGCCAGATCGAGGCCGTTGAACTCATGATCGCGATGGACCGCTTCACGATCACCTATGCGGAGGCGCTGCTGGCGGCCACGCCACAGAACCAGCTCGTTGCCGATGAGACGCCCAAGCAGGTTCGGGGCCTGACACCCGAGCAGATGGCGCTGATGGAGCGCGAGAGCAGCCAGCTCGAACGGGAGCTGCGGGTGGCGGAGCGGAGCTACGGGCCGGACCACATGCATCTTGTCGTCGCGCGGGGCTACCTCGGAAGGTTGCTCGGGAACGCGCGCGTGGTTCGGTATCTCGCCCAACAGCATCCCGAGTTCCTGGCTGAGTTTCAGCAGATCATCGAGGGCAACTCCGCCGCGGCGTGATACCTGGCGGGTCGGGCGAGGCCGTCTGATTGATGGGGACCCGGACCCAAAAGCGCGGGGACCGCAGGAGACGCTGCACGAGGGGCAGATCGAGGGCGGTGGTGGGGATGGCGGCGAACCCGTCTGAAGCCCACCAGGCCGACCGTCATAGGGCCGGCCGAGCGGTAGCCTGCGCGGTGAGTCATGTCGCCGCGCAGGCTCCACCGCATGGACATCTGAAGCAGGAGGAGATTGCCTTGAACGACATGGAGACTGAATCCCAAAACCAGCAGTTGGCAGGGATGGAGGAGCGGGACGAGTTCGCTTTGCTGTTCGATCTCCTGGATGACGCGGGCCGTGAGCGTGTGTTGGCATTCGCGAGGCGCTTTGTGCGAGAAGATGGCTCCCCCGCTACAGCCGGCACATGGGTAGAGGGGGCGCCGGTTGGCCGCATGCGACGTCTTGGTCGCCCAGCTCGGAAGTAATGGCGCGGCCGAGGCGCTTGTGTGGTGCTGGCAGATCGGTCTTGGCCCTGGGCCTGGCACACTGGCATCCTATCGCCGCCAGATCGGGGCGGAGCCGTAGCCATGGACGACAACTTGCCCACGCCGAACTCCAAGCGCATCCCTGGCCGTAAGCCTGGCCCAGCGCAGCGCGAGGAGCTGCTCTGGATCTGGGGTCATGTGGACGATGACGGCCGTAAGCTGATGCTTTTCTTCGCCCGGACACTCGCGCGCGATCAGGGCCTCATCTCGCCGAGCACGCCGCTAGTCATGATCGATCGCGTGTTCTGACCTCGGTTGGTCGCGACACGGCGCCTATCCACCCAGCATCCTCCGCAGCACCGCGACCACGCTGCCTTCTCCGACGAGCAGCAGCAGCACGATGGCCGCGAGCACAACCTCGATGCGCGCGAGCCGGTCATTGGCCTGCTTCCACCGTTCGGCGCAGACCGCCTCGTGCACGGCGAGCTTCGTCGCCACGTCGTCCTCGCTCATGGCGTTGTCTCCCTGCTACAGCCGCTCGACGATCCGGAAGGCCCGGTTCAGCAGCGGGAAGCTGCCGCGCGCGGCGGCGGCCTCCTCACCCGGTTGGTTCACCGCGCCCCAGATCGCGCGGCGGTTCGTCTCGGCCCGCGTGTCGCCGGTCTCCGGGATCCAGAGCGCGTCCCGCGCCGCGCCGAGCCGCCGCACGAGGTCCCGGTGCGCGTCCGCCGCCTCGGCGCGAGACAGCGCCGGCAGCGTGAAGCCCGCAAAGCGCGGGTTGGCCAGCGCCGGCACGACGAACTCGGCGCCGGTGAGCGGGTTGCGGTCGCGCTGGTCGAGCACGACGCGGCCCTCGCGCACGCCGTAGG
>JBMOGP010000178.1:0-5581 GCA_049318285.1 Hyphomonadaceae bacterium | reverse complement strand
ACTTCGCGCTGGAGGATCGCCTGGACACAGACGCATTCAATGCGGCGCTGTGGGCTGGGCTTGCAGGCAGTCCTCCCGAGGCGTCAGCGCCCTCAGGCCTCAACCTGAGCGATAACCGCGAACATCTTTTGAAGCTGGCATCGCGACCCTGTCACGCGGGGTAAGTCAGAAGCAGCCTGGGCAAGGCTACGGTCAAGGCAACGGGGTATGAAGCCTGCTTCGCGCGCGTTGCCGAGGAGCTGAGCCTGCTCTTGCTTGTCTCCGTCGTCTCCCAATTGCATCCAACTGAAAGGATGAAACGCGTGCGACCTTCTCTGTCTCGCTTTGGCCTTCCGCTGCTCGCAGCCTGCTTGACATCGCCAGCCTGGGCTCAGGCGAAGCGCTGCACCTCATGACTGCAGTGCATCTGTGACGATGACCTAGGTTCGACCTGCTGGTTCCTCAATAACCCGTCAGAGCAACCGCGACGCGGCACTGGCACCGCGTAGCTTTTGCACAACCAGATCGATCATCTCCACTTCATCGTCGACAGCACGCCAAGTCTACACCCGCTCACTCGCGAAGTCTGAGACCATCTCTTCGAGACGAAACGGCGAGCGCAAAAACGTTTGTCACACTACGACGCTAGCACGATCACATGCGATTATCCGAACAGCGGAGCGAACGCAGTTTGCGAGGGACGGACTCCATGACGCTCAGATCTGTGCTGCTTGTTGCAGTTGCATTGTGCTTCGCCGCGCCGACGGCTATGCCGCAGACTCCTGCGACCAAACCACCGGTGCGCAATGTCACTGATGCGGGGGTGATCACGACTCGCCAGGCGATCACGCCTGCCGGCGCGCAGACCGTGTTTGACAGCTCAGTGTACTCTGTCGGTGCCGCGACCGGCGGAGACATCTGGTCCTTGAATCGCACGAGGTTGATGCTTCTGGACACGCGCGACAATCGCGTGAAGGCGGATTTCGCTATCCCCGGCGATCGCGGCGTACGCGGTCTGTCTGTGGATCCGACCGGAACGCGTGTTGCAGCAACCCATGCATTGCAGATCCCCGGGCAGCCTTCCGAAGTTCGCCTGGAGATTGGCGACGCAAACGGGATCCGCAACGTAGGCGGTGTGTTGGGGACGAATGCAGTGGGCATCCCAGCATGGTCAGGGGACGACATTCTTGTCCCGCTTCTTTTCAACAATGCATTGGCTATCGTGAATAGCGCCTCGGGCACTGTCCGAAACGTTCCGGTCGGGGTCGCCCCCGTGGTCGTGTCGGTCGACAGGGGCGTCGCATACGTTGCGAACTGGGGCGGACAGGTCGCTTCCGCCACGGAGGCAAGCGCCCCTACAGGCCTTGAGCCTGACGCCGACAAGGTGCGGATCGATGCGCTCGGCGTCGCCAAGCCCGGATCTATTTCGATTGTGGACCTCGCCGTCGGGCGGGTCGTAGCGACGCTGGAAGTCGGCCGGCATCCCACTGCCCTAGCAATCGATCGTGCCGGACAGAAACTGTTCGTCGCCAACACCAATGATGATTCTGTCTCGGTCATCGATCTCAAGAGTCGCAAGGTCACACGCACGATTGCGTTGCGACCTTTCTCGACCAAAGTGGACGGCTTGGCGCCGACTGCTCTGGCATTCGATCAGGCGTCCCAGCGACTCTATGTGGCGCTGGGCGGCGTAAATGGCGTGGCCGTGCTGGATTCGAAGCGCGACGCGTTGCTCGGGCTTATCCCGACGGGTTGGTATCCGAATACGCTCGCGCTTGATGCGACGGGGCGGAAGCTTATCGTCGGCACCATGCTTGGGGTCGGATCGGGCTCGTCCGTGGACGGCCCCGATCACCGCTATGTTCACGCCAATCGCGGGACAGTTCACGTGATCGATCTGCCGGATGAAGCACAGCTCGCGAGCTACACGACCGCCGTCGCCGAAAACAACCGCATGCCATTTGCCGGGGCTGCATCGGCGGCCGTCAACCGCCGTGCCCCTGCACGCGCAGTGCCGCAGCGTGCGGGCGAAGCATCGCTCATTGAGCATGTCGTCTACATTGTTAAAGAGAACCGTACCTATGACCAGTTGTTTGGCGACCTGCCCCGCGGAAACGGCGAACCGGATTTCGTGCTGTTCGGCGAGGATGTGACCCCGAACCAGCGCAAGCTTGCTCTGGACTTCGTATTGCTTGACAACATGTACGCGACTGGCGGCAACAGCGCCAACGGCCATCAGTGGATTACGCAAGCCAACGAGCCGTCATACACGCTTTGGCCCGGCTACCAGGGCCGCTCCTACCCGTTCGATGGGACAGACCCGCTGGCCTATTCAGCTCGCGGCTTCATCTGGGATGCAGCCCTGGCGCGAGGCAAGTCGGTCGCCGTGTTCGGGGAGTATGCTCCTCGGCTTAGCTGGGATCAGATCGGGCGTGTAGACCTGCTCAAGCGCTGGAAAGCGGGAGAGACAGTCAAAGGCTTGTGGGATACGCGCTCGCCTATCCCGCCGCTCGATCGCATTCTGGTACGTGACTTTCCTGCCTACACGATGGCTGTCCCGGATGTCGTTCGCGCACAACGCTTTATCGAAGAGCTCAAGGCCTATGAGACGTCGGGGAAAATGCCGAACCTGACGCTGCTGCAACTCCCGTCGGACCATACGAGCGGAACCACACCCGGCATGACGTCTGCGAAGTCGATGGTGGCTGATAATGATCTCGCCGTCGGCATGGTCGTCGAGGCGCTGAGCAAGTCGAAGTTCTGGCCCAAAATGGCAATCTACGTGATTGAGGATGATGCGCAGAATGGTGTCGACCATGTCGATGGTCACCGCACCGTTGGACTTGTGATCAGCCCCTACACCCGGCGCGGAGCGGTCGACTCAACCTTCTATTCGATCCCCAGCATTCTCAAGACGATCGAGCTGCAGCTTGGCCTTCCGACCCTGTCACTCTTCGACCTGATCGCAAACGACATGCGCGCCAGCTTTACCGACACGCCCAACCTGTCGTCCTACTCTGCCGTAGTTCCGAAGCAGGACCTTCTCGAGATCAACCCACAGCTCGCTGACCTTAGCGGAGCACGGCGCGAGGGCGCTATTGCGTCGGCTGCAATGCGCTGGGATGTCCCCGATGCTGTGCCGTCCGCCCTGCTCAACCGCATCACGTGGCATGAAGTGCGGGGATGGGGCACCCCTTACCCGGAGACGGTGTCTGCCGTGTTCAGCCCCTTCTTCATCGACGAGGATGAAGACGAGGAAGAAGATGCAGAAAGGGTTCTGTACGGTGCGCCAAATTGACGCGTGATGCCTTGAGGTTCTCCGTACTCGGGCTCGGCCTCGCCGCCTGCTGTGCGTTACCTGCTTGGGCTCAAGCGCCTGGCCGGCCGGCTCCGGTATCTGCACCACTGGCAGATCCGGACGCCGACGTGGTCGTTGTACATGGTATCTTGCCAGCGGAATTGGATTCGCTGCCTGGTTCGGGACTGGTCATTGATGGCGACCGTCTCGAAGCCATGAACCCATTGACCGCCAAGGAGGCGCTGCGGCTTGCCCCTGGCGTTGCCGTGATCGAGGAGGATGCGCTGGGGCTCAAGCTCAACGTATCCGTGCGGGGGCTCAATCCCCGTCGCTCGAGCCGTACCTTGCTGATGGAAGATGGCGTTCCGATCCAGCCGGCTCCCTATGCAGATCCATCGGCGCATTACTACCCTACGCTCGATCGCGTGGCGCGCATCGAAGTGCGGCACGGCTCCGGACAGATCCCTTACGGTCCGCAATCAGTCGGGGGCATGATAAACTTCGTGACCCACGCAGCGCCGCGGGAGCGCATGGCGCGCGTGCGGATCGAGGGGGGCGAACGTGGTTTCAGATCTGCCCACCTCGCGCTTGGCGGCGGCGACGCGATCTTCGGAGCCGGCCTGTTCCTGACCGGAAAATCAGTCGATGGCATTCGTGACGGGCACGAGAGCGAAATCGCGGAAGCGGTTCTGAGGACCCGACTGGATTTCGACGCAACGCAAGCGCTCGATCTCAAGCTCGGTCAATACAGCGAGACGACCGGCCTGACGGAGGGTGGGCTCGATCAGGCCCGTTTCGACAGGTCCCCCTACTATAATCCGTTCGCGAACGATCACTTTGAGCTTGAACGCACGTCAGCCCAGCTGACGCATGCCTGGGTTCCGCAATCGGATCTCAGGGTCTCAACCCAACTCTATTCGTCCAATCTGTACAGAGCCTCTTACAGGCAGGCAGACACCTCCGTCGACGCCATGATTGCCAACCCTGCGACAGGCTGCGTTGGAGCTGCACGAACCAGTTATGAGGCGTTCGCACCACTCTGCGGCAACAAGATGCGTCCGCGGCAGTTCAAGTTCTGGGGTCTGGAGACGCGTGTGGCCTGGGACACACAAGTCCTTGGCGACGATGTTCTGCTGGAAGCTGGAGCACGCGCCCATTTCGAGGATACCGACCGGAAGCGATTCAACGGCCTTACACCTTCTGCGCGTGAAGACTCTCCCGGCACCGTACTGCGCGACCACAACAAGATCAGCACAAACGCCTATTCAGGATTTGTTTCGGCAACCTGGTCACACGGCGATCTGTCAATCGTTCCAGGCCTGCGCATAGAGCAGGTCGAAATGGTCAACCATTCTATCGTGGCAAACTTCCTCCCAACAGGCATCACAACGCGGCGCGAAGAGACGACATTGCTGCCCGGCCTGGGTGCAGTATGGCGCCCCACTGAAAGCCTCACTGTTTTCGCCGGACTCCATCGCGGCTTTGCCCCGCCGCGACCTGATCGGGATTTTGACCCGACGGCGCCTGCGGCTTCAGCCAAGCCAGAGACAAGCATCGAGACCGAGATTGGCATTCGATTGCGCCCGACCGCGGAGAGCCGCTTTGAGATCGCTCTCTTCGACATGCGCCTCGAAGATCTCATCGTTGACGCTCCACCGGTCAACGGCCGCAGCGGTGGCTTCATCAACGCGGGCGAGGCGCTGCACCAGGGCATTGAGGCCACCGGTGAATGGACAGTCGGCCCTTTGACGCTGCACGGGGCCTATAGCTACCTTGGCACGGCCAGGTTCGAGTCCGATGTCGATCTTGGTGCGCGCGGCGTGCGCGGGAACAGAATTCCCTATGCGCCGAAGCATATGGCTGACGCGGCGCTGCAAATTGCTGTAGCCGATGGCGTCGACGTCGAGATCGGCGTCAACTATCTGGGCGAGCAGTTTGCCAACGCCAGCAATACGCGCACCCCCTCGCCCGATGGGCTGTCAGGTCTCATCCCCGCCAGGACGCTGTGGCGTGCGTCGCTGAATGTCGACCTGCCCGCTAGCAAGTCGCGTCTGTTTGGAAGAATAGAAAACCTCACCGACGAGGCCTACATCTCGAGCAGGGTAGACGGGCTGTTTGCAGGCAACCCGCGCCTTGCATCAATTGGACTGGCCGCAAGTTTCTAGGTGCTCGCAGCACCAGATTGAAGCGCGCAATCCCGCTCCTTGGCAACTGAGATCGGCTGCTTCCCGGCTTTCGATGGTCGGTCTTTCGCCCAGGCACAAAAATCCCGGTGCAGCCTTATGGCTGCACCGGGCTCTTCCT
>JBMOGP010000177.1:0-5583 GCA_049318285.1 Hyphomonadaceae bacterium | reverse complement strand
CACCTGGTTCGGGATGGCGATTGCCTTCGTGGTGATATACGGGCTTTTCCACATGCGGGCTGGGCGCCTGCGGTTCGGCAAACCCAAAAGCGAGGCGAAAGAATGAAGTACGTCTCCACGCGCGGGCATTCCGAAGCAGTGGATTTCCTCGCCGCCAGCCTCGCGGGTCTCGCTCCCGACGGCGGCCTCTACACGCCTGTCAGCTGGCCCCAGATCGCGCGTCCCAAGGCCGGCGACAGTTATGTGGAAACCGCCACGCGCGTGCTCTCCGCCTTCGCAGGGGGCACGCTCGCCGATGATGTGATCCGCACCTTGGCCGAACGCGCCTACGCCCCCTTCGCGCACCAGTCCGTTGCACCGCTTGTCGAGGTTGCCGCCAATCGCTGGATGATGGAACTGCATCACGGTCCGACGCTTGCCTTCAAGGACGTGGCCATGCGTCTTATCGCGCAGCTCTATGATCACGTGCTCGAGCAGCGCGGCGAGCGTATGACGATCCTCTGCGCCACATCCGGCGACACGGGCGGCGCGGCCGCTTCCGCCTTTGCCGGATCGAAGCGCGTCGATATGGTGATCCTCCACCCGCACAATCGCGTCTCGCCGGTACAGCGCCTCTTCATGACGGCGACAGGCGCAGACAATGTCCACAACCTCGCGCTCGAAGGTGACTTCGACGGCACGCAGGCGATCCTGAAGCAACTGATCGGCGAGGAAGAGTTCAAGCGCCGGGTCGGCCTTGCCGCTGTGAACTCCATCAACTGGACGCGTGTCGCGGCCCAGAGCGTCTACTTCGCACAGGCGCAGGCGCAGCTCGGCGCCGATCGCCCCATCCATTTCGTTGTGCCGACTGGAAACTTCGGCGATGCGCTCGCCGGCTATGTCGCTGCGCGCTCGGGCCTGCTGAACAGCTTTCGCATCACCGCCGCCGTCAACGCAAACGACGCCATGGCGCGCCTCCTGGCCGGACAACCACTGATCCGGGGCGAGACCGCCCCGACGATCAGCCCTGCAATGGACATCCAGCTCCCCAGCAATTTCGAGCGCCTCTTCTACGAAGCCACCAGCGCCAACGGCGATCCGGTCGCCCGTAATGGCGCCATCGTCGCCAAGGCCTACGCCGACCTCGCTGCGAAAGGGCAGGGCGCGATCCCGCCCGACGCCTCGGCCCGCCTCGCCTCCATGGGCCTCGATGGCCAGTGCGTCAGCGACATCGAAACGCGCGATGAGATGAAACGAACGCTCACCGAAACCGGCTGGGCCGTCTGCCCCCACACAGCCGTAGGCCTCGCTGCCGCCCGTCGTGTGAAGCATGAAGGCCCGATCGTCACGCTCGCGACCGCCCACGCTGCGAAATTCCCCGAAACAGTCCGCGAAGTCCTTGGCGTCGACGCACCGCTCCCGACGCGCGCGCAGCCCTTCGCCTTGCGTCCAGAGAAGTTCGACACTGGTCCGATGAGCGCTGACTTCGTGCGCGAGCGCATCCTCTCGATCGCCATGAAATCCTGATGGATCAGAGACACGTCATCACCCTGCCTAACGGCGCGCGCATCGTGTTTGACGCAATGCCCGGACTGCGCACGGTGTCCGTCGGCGTCTATCTCGGTGCCGGGGCTCGCCACGAACCGGCAGACCGCAACGGCCTCGCGCACTTCCTCGAGCACATGGCCTTCAAGGGCGCAGGCGGCCTCAGTGCCCGCGCGATTGCAGAAGCCGTCGAAGCCCGTGGCGCGTCGATGAACGCCGCCACCGACTACGAACGCACGAGCTATTTCGTCCGCTGCCTCTCCGCCGACGCGCCGCAGATGCTGGACATCGCCCTCTCGCTGGTATTCGCCACTGATCTGCCGCTCGAAGAGATCGAGCGCGAGAAATTCGTCGTTCTGCAGGAGATCGGCGAAGCCGCCGACCAGCCCGACGACCTGGTGATGGAACTGGCTCAGGCCGCCAGCTTTCCCGACCACCCGCTTGGCCGCCCCATCCTCGGCGTCGAAGCGACGCTGAAGCCGATCACGCGCGACGACCTGATTAGCTTCGCTGCCAACGCCTACGTCCCGCGACGCACGGTCATCTCGGTCGCCGGCGCCTTTGACCAGGCCGCTGTTGAAGCCGTCGCGCGCCGTTGGCTTGAACCACGTGCGGCCCTGCCGGCCCTCGCATCAGTTGCGCCAACCGCGCCGCGCCGCCACGCCGCAACCCTCGCGCGCAAGCTCGAACAGACGCACCTCGTACTTGCCCATCCCGCGCCACACGCTCAGTCCGACGAGCGCTTCGCCGCCCGTATTTTCGCCGAGATCTTCGGCGGCGGCATGGCCTCGCGTCTCTTTCAGGATGTACGTGAGAGCAGGGGCCTCGCTTACACGATCGACGCCTCGGCCGAACAGTACAGTGACGCTGGCCGCATCTCCGTCTTCGCCGGTTGCGCCCCCGCAGACGCGGCCGAAGTTGTGCAGATCACGCGCGCCATCTGGGCCGACATGGCGGCGACGGGCCCAACCGACGCCGAACTCTCACGCGCTCGCGCCATCGCCGCGACCAGTTACGCCATGGCCGCGGAAGCCCCCGCCGCCCGCGCCGGCAGTGCCGCGTACGAACTTCTCGCCTTTGACCGCCTCGTCCCCATCGAGGAGGTCCTGCGGCGCATTGACTCAGTGACTTCAGAGGACGTGCGCCGCGTCGCCGCTGACGCGCTCGCGGCCCCGCCCATCGCCGCGGT
Source organism: Hyphomonadaceae bacterium (assembly GCA_049318285.1). Lineage (GTDB taxonomy): Bacteria > Pseudomonadota > Alphaproteobacteria > Caulobacterales > Hyphomonadaceae > UBA7672. The sequence goes on along the minus strand of JBMOGP010000177.1, from coordinate 2,870 downwards.
GGTCGGACCCAAGGCTGGACTTGCCGCCGCTGAAACGTTTGTCTCGCACGCCACCTGATTAGCTCATTCCAGCAGCAGGACGATGCCCCACTTCTCAGCCAAAAGTTCAGCTGCCTCCGCTCGCGCGGCGCTCTGGTCGTGGCATGCTGGTGATGGCGTCCTCGTCATCCGCGCCGAGCCGGGAAGCCCGCTCGCCCGACTTGATGGCCGCTGGGCCCTGCAAGCGCTGCTGGAGCAGTTCGACGGCCTCGCGCGCCTGCGGATCGCAAGCCCTCTGAAATCGGGCCGTCCGGGTGATCCCGTCGACATCCGCGTCACGTTGCTCGATGGCGCGCCCGCGCATTTCTTCGGCGCTTTCCATGACCTCGGTGTCGCGCGCGGCCTTATCGTCTCTGCCGCCGCCAGCGAGCGCCTTGTCCATGGCGAGAGCAATGTCGAACCCGTCTTCCAACCCATCCGTCGCCTTGACACGCTGGAGGTTGCCGGTTTCGAAGCACTCGCTCGCTTCCGCGCGCCTGATGGCAAGCTCGTTGGCGCCGATACGCTGGTCGGCCTCGGCGCTGACACGGACTGGACCGCCATAGCCCCCGTCATGTTGGCGCAATCTGCCGCCGCGCTGGCAGCACTACGCGCCGAGGGGCAAAACGTCTTTATGCAGGTGAACCTCTCTGCCGCCGAGATCGCGCGGCCCGAACTCGTGGAGGAAGTTGCCGCCATCATACGCGAAGCAGACCTGCCGCATGGCGTCCTCAGGGTTGAACTCACCGAGCAGGCGGCCCTGCGCGATTTCGAAGGCGCCCTCGGCGCGCTGGCGGCCTTCCGTGCGGCGGGTGCCGGCATCGTGCTCGACGACTTTGGTGCGGGGCATTCGTCGTTCGCCTGGCTTGCCGAAATTCCGGCCGACGGGGTCAAGCTCGATCCCAAGCTCTGCCGCATGATCAACCAGCCACGCGCCTGTCGCATCGTCACCGCGCTCACTGGCCTCATTCGCGGCCTCGGCATGACGGTCACCGCCGAAGGCATCGAGGACAAGGTTGTCGCTGACGAACTGCATGCGATCGGCTGTGACTTCGTCCAGGGCTACGCCTATGACCTGCCGCTGCGCCTGCAGGACATCATGGTGGCGTTTGATACGTTTGCAGACCGACCATGACCGCAACCATCGTCTCGGTCAGCCGCGCCGGCGGCCATCACTTCATCAAGCAAACCAAACCGGAAATTTGCCTGATCGAAGGTCTCGGCGTCGAAGGCGACGCGCATGCTGGCGCTACCGTCCAGCACCTCTCTCGCATCGCGAAGAACCCGGACCAGCCTAATCTCCGTCAGGTCCACCTCATTCACGCCGAACTGCATGACGAGCTCAACGCTGCTGGGTTCGACATCCATCCCGGCGACATGGGTGAGAACATTCTCACGCGTGGGCTGGATCTCCTGGCGCTCCCGCAACGCACGCTGCTCCACATCGGCGCCGTCGCGATCGTAGAGGTCACCGGCCTGCGCAATCCCTGTTCGCAACTCGAAAGGTTTCGCCCCGGTCTGCTAAAGGCATGCCTCTGTCGGACGCCCGACGGCCAGCTGTTGCGGAAGGCAGGCATAATGGCAATCGTCCGCCGCGGCGGTCTGGTTCGCCCGGGGGACGCAATTCAATCCGAGCACCCGCAAGGCCCGCATCTGTCGCTCCAACCGGTCTAACCGGGCAGGGTGAGGCTGCGCGCCCCGACATTTAAAGCGTAAATGATCCATGTCCTGCCGCATGATCCGTCAACCGCGTCCCGAAGTGCGAAGGGTATGACGGATTGTTGTCCGCCTCACGCCTTGCGCTTGGCAGACATTCTTAAACAGCTTGCCCCGTGTTCTGGACACGTCGGAGGATTTCCCTTGTCGCGCCACACCCATGTACTTTTTCCAGCCGTCGTCCTCCTCCTGGGTGCGCTTGCGCCCGGTGCGCTCGCTCAGGCTCCCACCATACCCCGAACGGCGGAAGGTCGCCCGGACTTCCACGGCGTCTGGTCGAGCCAGTGGCTTTCGCCCGTGGAGCGGCCTACCGGTGTCACAAAGCTGGTGCTCGACGAGACTGAAGCAGCTCTGTTGACCAGGGACATCCTCGTGCGAGCCGAAAAGAATAATCCGCTCGACCCCGAACTGGCGGAACCCGACGCCACATCGCTTGCAATTGTTCGTGGCGAATTCAGGTCATCGCTCATCATCGATCCACCCGACGGCAAACTGCCCTACACCGCCATGGGGCGTTCGGCTGCACGGGCATACATCGGTGGGCTCGATGGACCCGAGCAGCGCATGACAACCGAACGCTGCATTGGCGGCGTCGGCTGGGCGCCGCTGCAGATCCGCAGCGCATCGATGCTGCACCGGATCGTGCAGACCCCCGGCTTTGTCGTCGTGCAGACGGAGGCTTACGACGATACGCGCATCATTCCGGTTGGTATGGAGCCCAGGCCTGCTGCGCTGAAGCTTCATGGCGGCGATTCGATCTCACGCTGGGAAGGTGATGTGCTTGTTGTCGAGACGCGCAATCCCAACCCGGCAACATCGACGCATGGTATCGTCACGGTGAAAAGCCCCGACGCCGTCATCGTAGAACGGTTTGAGCTGACAGCGCCTGACGAGCTTGCCTACCGCTACACAGTTACCGATCCCGCCTACTATTCGGCGCCGTGGACAGCCGAGTATTCGTTCGTGCGCTCGCGCGACCAGATGTTCGAATTCGCCTGCCATGAGGGAAATCACTCGATGCGGGGCATGCTCGCCGGAGCCCGGCAGGAACAGCTTCTGGCAGTAAAATAGGGTCAGCGCGCCGGGCAGGTGACGCCCCCGCCAAACCCCGCTAGAACGCCGGCTCCACCCCCTCC